>NZ_RZSV01000165.1:0-12789 GCF_004023205.1 Mesorhizobium sp. M1A.F.Ca.IN.020.03.2.1
CCCCATTGCGCGCCTTTGGCCGACAATGTGTCGTAAAGGGGCGTTGTCTTCAGCGGCCGTCCGGCCGGCAGTTCCTCGTTCGGGAAGCGGATCGAGAAGCGGCGCGAGTAATTCTCGCGCACCTTGGCGTTGGTGTAGGTCATCGTCGCCCAGTCGCCGTAGCGCGCCACGTCCATCGCCCAGATATCGGCGCCGGGATCACCCTCGATCATCCAGTTTGAGAGCGCCAGGCCAACACCGCCGCCTTGAGAAAAACCCGCCATGACGCCGCAGGCGACCCAGAAGCCCGGCAGGCCGCGCACCGGACCGACCAGCGGATTGCCATCCGGCGCAAAGGTGAAGGGGCCATTGATGATCTGCTTGATCCCGGTTTTCTGAAAGGCCGGGAAGTGACGGAAGCCGACTTCGAGCGAGGGCGCGATACGGTCGATATCCGGCTCCAACAGCTCGTGGCCGAAATTCCAGGGTGTGGAGAATTCGGACCAGACCTTGTTGGCTTTCTCGTAGGTGCCCATCAGCATGCCGCCGCGCTCCTGGCGCAGATAGATCTCGCCGTCGAAGTCGACCGCATGGATGATTTCCGTGCCGGTCTTCTTGTTCCAGTCGGCGACCTCCGGCATGTCCTCGGTGATCAGATACATGTGCTCCATGGCGAGCACCGGCAGTTCGAGCCCGACCATGCGGCCGACCTCGCGCGCCCAAAGCCCGCCGGCGTTGACGACCTGCTCGGTGATCACATCGCCCCTGTTGGTGATGACGCGCCACAGCCCGTCGGGCCGGCGCACGATGTCCTCGACCTTGGTGAAGCGCTCCACTTCCGCGCCCAGCTTCCGCGCCGCCTTGGCGTAAGCGTGGGTGACGCCGGAGGGATCGAGATGGCCGTCCTCCTTGTTGCGCACGGCGCCGACGAATTGCTTCGGATCGATGAGCGGCATCAACTCGGCCGCTTCCTTCGCCGAGATCACCTCGAGGTCGATGCCGAGATAGCGGCCCTTGGAGACGACGCCGCGCAGCCAGTCGAGCCGCGCCTCGGTTGCTGCCAAGAGCACGCCGCCGGTCAGATGCACCCCCGTCGCCTGGCCGGAAAGCTCCTCGATCTCCTTGTAGAGGGAGATCGTGTATTTCTGCAGCTTGGCGACGTTGGGATCGCCGTTGATGGTGTGCATGCCGCCGGCCGCATGCCAGGTCGAGCCCGAGGTCAGCTCGTCGCGCTCCAGAAGCACCACGTCCGTCCAGCCGTGGCGGGCAAGATGGAACAGCACGGAACATCCTACGACACCTCCGCCGATGACCACGACCTTTGCATGCGACTTCATGGGTTCTTCTCGTTACTTCGGGGAATTGGATGATTGAGTGGATTCAGGATGAGAGGCATGTCTCTCCTCAAACGTCGGCGCTGTCCCTCACCCTTAACCTCTCCCCGTGAAAAACGGGGAGAGGGCCAGCGCTGTAGCGCTTCCCTTCTCCCCGTCCTTCACGGGGAGAAGGTGCCGGAAGGCGGATGAGGGGCGGCGCCAGCGTTCCAAAACCGTCACGGCTCGCCCTGCCCGATCGCTTCCTTGCGGCGCGCCATATAGGCTTCAAGCGCCTCGCGCACGGCTGGGTCCATTGTCGGCTGAACGTACTCTTCCAGCGCCTTCTTCCAGAGCCGGGTCGCGCGCGCCGTGGCATCGAGCGCGCCGGCCTCCTGCCAGGCCTCGTAGTTCTGCCAGTTGGAGAGCATCGGCTGATAGAAGGCGGTGGCATAGCGTTCAAGCGTATGCGGCTCGCCGAAGAAGTGGCCGCCGGTGGGCACGGCGCCCAATGCGTCGACCGCCAATTCGCCTTCGTCGACCACGATCGGCCGCAGGAATTCCATCATGTGCTGCATCATCTCGACATCGATGATGAGTTTTTCGAATGAGGCCGTCAGTCCGCCCTCCTGCCAGCCGGCGGCATGATAGACGAGGTTGCCGTGGCCAAGCACGGCGCCCCACAGCGCCATCAGCGTCTCGTAGGCGCCTTGCGCATCGGCGGCATTGGACGCCGAGCCCGGCGTCGTGCGGTACGGCAGATTGTAGCGCCGCGCCAATTGCCCGGAGGCGATGTTGGCCTTGGTGTTCTCCGGCGTGCCGAAGGCCGGCGCGCCGGACTTCATGTCGACATTGGAAGTGAAGGCGCCATACATCACCGGCGCGCCGGGCCGCACCAACTGGGTCAGCACGATGCCGAACAGTGCCTCGGCATTTTGCTGCGCCAGCGCGCCGGCAAGCGTCACCGGGCTCATCGCGCCCATCAGCGTGAACGGCGTCACCGCCACCGACTGGCCGAACTCGGCCATGGTCATCAGCCCTTCGGCCATCATCTCGTCGAAGCGGCGCGGCGAGTTGACGGAAATGATGGTGGTGACGCCGGGGTCCTGGCCGACCTGGTCTAGAGTCAAGCCACGCGCGATCGCCATCATCTCGATGCCGTCCAGGGCCCTGCCCCGGCCGATCGCCGAGACATGGAAGCATTTGTCGGTCAGCGTCAGATTGGCGAAGTAGGTGTCGAGGTGCCGCGAATTCGCCGGCAGCTCGATCGGCGCGCAGACCTGGTTCCCCAGCATGTGGATGCAGTTGAAATGCTGCGCCAGCCGGACGAGATCGCAATAGTCGGCGAGATTGCCGGCGCGGCGGCCGCGCTCCATGTCGTGCACATTGGGCGGCCCGGCCACCAGCGTGAAGTTGATCGTGTTGCCGCCGAGATAAACGGCGTGAGCCGGGTTGCGTGGCGTAAGTGTGTAGCTGGCCTGTGTCGTCTTCAGCGCTTCGTCGACCATGCCCCGATCGAGGCGCACATTCATCGAGCTGTGATCGACCTTGGCGCCGGCGCGTTCGAACAGCGCGAGCGCTCGCGGGCTCATCACCTCGATGCCGAAACTTTCGAGAATATGCATCGAGGCCTGGTGAATGGACTCGATCTGGTCGGCCGAAAGCACCGCCATCGGCGGGTAAGGGTTGACCACGCGCCGTGGCGGCAGCTGCGGAATGGGGGCGGGCCCGCGGTTGCTGGTCCGTTCGGCGCCGCGTTTTCGTCTTGGTTCGGTCATGCGTCTATCAGAGCGCCGACGTCAGGCGCGAGCTGTCAGGAATTCGCCATTTGCCGGCGTGATTTTAGCCAAGGCGGCATTTTTTCGTTCTGATGAAGACAAATGCGACGAGTGACGTCGAAATATCGATAGAGCCCAGATCGAGGAGCCTCGGTCGGCGTTAAGGAAGCTCGAAAGATTCCTTTTATGATTTCGCCCTATTCGTCTTCCGATGCCTAGCTCGAGTTTTAGTAAAATTGTCGTTGTCTCTGTGCTGCTGGCGCTTTCGGCCTGCGCGACGGCGCCCAGCCACATCAACAATGTCTGCGCCGTCTTCGACCAGAATGACGGTTGGTTCGACAACTGGCAGTCCGCCGCCGAGCGCACCGAACAAAAATACGGCATTCCCGTTCCGGTGCTGATGGCGACGGTGCGCAAGGAATCCGGCTTCAAGAGCAACGCCCGGCCGCCGCGCACCAAGCTGCTCGGCTTCATTCCCTGGAAACATGTCTCCACCGCCGCGGGCTATTCGCAGGCGCTGGACGGCACCTGGTCGCAATATCAGATGGAGACCGGCAACTGGGCGGCGCGCCGCAGCCGTTTCGCCGACGCCATCGACTTCGTCGGCTGGTATCATTCCAAGACCGTCGACACTTTCGGCGTCGCCCGCAACGACACCTACAGTCTCTATCTCGCCTACTATCTCGGCTGGTCGGCCTACGGACGCGGCAATCGCGGCGATGCCGGCGTGCAGAACTACGCGCGCGCCACGGACCAAATGGCCCGCGACTACGCCGCCCAGTTGCGGCAATGTGGGAACTGAGGCCGGGACCCGGCGAAGTTTTAGTTCGGCTTCGGCCTCTTGCCCCTCGGGCGCTTGGGCGGGGTGCCGGCAAAGCCCGGCCCAGTGCCGCGCGGCGCGTCGTCCGGCACGCCTTCATGTGCCGCATGCTCCTTGTCGAACTTGATGACCGGCTCCATCTTCGCCAAGACATCGTCCGACAGCCAGCACAGGCTCATATGGCCGTTGCCGAGATTCTTCACCGGCGGCACCGTCGTCTCGCACAGATTGTCCGGCACCAGCTTCTTATAGCCGCAGCGCGTCTGGAAGGGGCAGCCGGTCGGCGGATTCATCGCCGATGGGATATCGCCTTCGAGCACGATGTGCTTCTTGACCACGCTGGTGTCGGCGATCGGGATCGCCGAGAGCAGCGCCTCGGTGTAGGGATGGTAGGGCGGCGAGAATATCTGGTCCGTCGTGCCCTGCTCGACGATATAGCCGAGATACATGACGACGACACGGTCGGCGATGTAGCGCACCACGGACAGGTCGTGGCTGATGAACAGCATCGTCGTCTTGTTCTTGCGCTGGATGTCCATCAAGAGCTCGGTCACCGCCGCCTGCACCGAGACGTCGAGCGCCGAGACCGGCTCGTCGGCCACCACCACCTTGGCGTCGCCAGCGAAGGCGCGGGCCACGCCGATGCGCTGCTTCTGGCCGCCTGAGAGCTGGCGCGGCTTGCGGGTCTCGAAGGCCCGCGGCAGCTTCACCAGGTCGAGCAGCTCCAGCATGCGCTTGCGCCGCTCGGCGACGGTCTTGCCGACATTGAACTTCTCCAGCGTGCGGATGATCTGCGAGCCGACCGTATGGCTGGGGTTCAGCGTGTCGAACGGGTTCTGGAAAACCATCTGGATCGACGACACCGTTTCGACATTGCGGCTCTCGATGCCGGTCGACTGGATCTCCTTGTTGCCCAGCGTCACGGTGCCCGAGCTTGCGGTCTCAAGCCCCAGAAGCACCTTGGCGAGCGTCGATTTCCCGCAGCCGGACTCGCCGACGATCGCGACCGTTTCGGACTCGCGCGCGGTGAACGAAATCGTCTCGTTGGCCTTGACGACGCGGCCTTCGCTCGAGCCGAACACCTCGCTGCCGCCGACCTTGTAGTACTTCTTGAGATTGTCGATCTTGAGCACCGGCGCGCCGGGCTCGACCTTTTCGTTGACCTTCTTGGCGCCGGGCGGCAGCGCTTCCCAGTCGATCTCGTTGAAACGCACGCAGCGCGAGAAATGGCCCTCATGCCCCTCGACGGCAACCATCGGAATTTCGGCGGCGTTGCAGACGCCCTCGACGAAATGGTGACAGCGGGGTCCGAAATTGCATCCCTTCGGCCGCTCATGCGGCAGCGGCAATTGGCCGGGAATGGAGATCAGCGGCCGCGAATTCTTGTCGGCGCCGGGCAGCGGAATCGAGCGGAACAGCCCTTGCGTATAGGGGTGGCGCATCCGGTCGAACACGTCCTCGATCTTGCCAGTCTCGACGGCCTCGCCGGAATACATCACCGTGATCTTGTCGCAGGTCTCGAGAATGAGGCCGAGATTGTGCGACACGAAGATCATCGAGGTGCCGAACTTCTGGCCCAGTCCCTTGACCAGTTCGACGATGCCGGCCTCGACGGTGACGTCGAGCGCCGTCGTCGGCTCGTCGAGGAGCAGCAGCGCCGGTTTCGACAGCAGCGCCATGGCGATGACGATGCGCTGCTGCTGGCCGCCCGAAAGCTGGTGGGGATAGGAGCGCATCATGCGCTCCGGATCGGGCAGCTTGACCGCGCGCACCATCTCCAGTGCACGGTTATGGGCCTCTTCCTTCGAGACCTTGTCGTGGATCAGCGGCACTTCCATCAATTGCTGGCCGACCTTCATCGCCGGATTGAGGCTCGCCATCGGCTCCTGATAGATCATGGCGATCTTGTTGCCACGGATGGCCCGAAGCTCCTCGTCGGACATCTCGCCCATGTCCCTGCCCTGGAACTTGATGCGGCCGCCGACGATCTTTCCGATGTTTGAGAGGTCGCGCATGATGCCGAGCGACACGGTCGACTTGCCGCAGCCGGATTCGCCGACGATGCCCATCGCCTCGCCGGGCATGACCGTGCAGGAAAAGTCCATCACCGCCGGGATCTCGCCCTTGCGGGTGAAGAAGGAGATCGAGAGGTTCTCGATCTCGATGATCGGCCCATTGGTCGTCTTGGCTGGATCTCGAACTGCCTCGTTCATGGGTCGCTCCAATCCTTGCTTCCTGGAAGATGGGGCCCGAAGCCCCGCCATCAATCCTTCATCGACTGTTCGCGCAGCGAATCCGCCAAAAGGTTCAGGCCCAGCACGAACGACATCAGCGCGATCGTCGGCGGCAGCGCCGGGTGGATGAAGGAGCGCAAGAGCCGGCTGGCATCCTTGATCGCGGTGCCCCAGTCGGGACTCTCGGGCGCCAGCCCCAGGCCGAAATAACCCAGCGTGCCGAGCAGGATCGTCGTATAGCCGATGCGCAGGCAGGCATCGACGATCAGCGGTCCGCGTGCATTGGGCAGGATTTCCCACAGCATGATGTACCAGGGCGATTCACCGCGTGTCTGCGCCGCCGCCACGTAGTCGCGCGTCTTGATATCCATGGTCAGCCCGCGCACGATGCGGAACACGCCGGGGCTGGAAGCGAACACCACCGCCACGAAAATGTTGAGCTGGTTGGGATCGATGTGGACGATCCTCAGCGGATCCTTGTCGAAGACGAGGCCCGTATAGATCCAGCCCCCGATGACGAGCGTCAGGCCGAGCAGGATATAGAGCCGGTCCGGTCGGTTCTTGTAGCGGGTCCAGAACAGCACGCAGAAGAAGATGATCGGGAACAGGAAGAACAGCCCCGCCAGGGCGTACGGGATAGGCGTATCCATGATGCCTGGCGTCACCAGCAGGTAGAACAAAAGGATCACCGGGAAGGCCAGCACCAGATTGGCGAGGAACGACAGCACCGTGTCGATCTTGCCGCCGTAGTAACCGGCCGGCAGGCCGAGCGTGATGCCGACCATCAGCGCAAAACCGGTCGCCGCCGGCGCGATGATCAGCACGATCTGGCTGCCATAGACCATGCGCGAGAACACGTCGCGGGCGAGCTTATCGCCGCCGAAATAGTAGACGAGCTTCGATGTCGGCTCGATCGCGCCGGGCAGCGTATCCTTCATGATCGACACCTGCGCCAGCGGATCGAAAGGCGAGATGGTCGAGGCGAAGATCGCCGTGAACAGCCAGAACAGGCAGATGCCGACGCCGGCAATGCCGACGCCGCTGTCAAAGAGCTGGCCGTAGAGCCCGAGCTTCTTCTTGTAGGTAAAGCTAACGCCCATCACCAGGACAAGCGCGACCCATACCGGCCAGAAGCGCCAAAGCACGCCGAGCACGACATCGAAGGCACCGATATATTCGATCTGCATCCGCCCTGCCCCCTATTGAACTCTGATGCGCGGATTGAGAAACGCGTAGCCGACATCCGAGATGAGTTGGGTGATCAGCACGATGAATACCGAGACCAGCGAGCAGCCGAGCAGAAGGTCGATGTCGTTGTTGCCGGCGGCCTCGACCAGCGTGTAGCCGAAACCCTGGTAGCGGAACATCACCTCGACGATGACGACGCCGGTGAGCAGCCACGGGAACTGCAGCATGATGACGGTGAAAGGCGCGATCAGCGCGTTGCGTAGCGCGTGCTTGATCACCACACTGCCGAAGGAGAGGCCCTTGAGGCGGGCCGTGCGGATATACTGCTGCGTCATCACCTCGACCATCGAGGCCCGTGTCATGCGCGCGATATAGCCGGTGCCGTAGATCGCCAGAGTGATCACCGGCAGGGTGAAATTGTAGAAGGTGATGCCCTGGCTGGCGGATGCCGCCGAGCCGTTCAGCCAGCCCAACCACGAGGCGAAGATGACGGTGAAGATGACGCCCGACACATATTCGGGCGTCGCCGTCGAGGCGATGGAGGCCACCGACAGGGTCCGGTCCGTTCGCGAGCCTTCGCGCATGCCGGCAAGGATGCCGATGAGCAGCGAGATCGGCACCATCACCGCAAGCACCCAGAACATCAATATGCCGGTGGCGCCGAGTGCCGGAAACAGCTTGGCGGCGACCGTCGTCTTGAACTTGGTCGAACAGCCGAAATCGCCCTGCAGCACGCCGGAGAATTTCGGCTCGACCGGATCGTTGCAGAAGGAGAAGCGCTGCGTCACCTTGCCGGTGGCCGGATCGGTGATCGGCTGCTTGGGCAGGACGCCCAGCCATTGGCCGTAGCGCGCAAAGAAGTTCTGCCGGTAGCCGTGATTGACCAGCCAGCTTTCGAGCTGTTCGGCCGACGTGTGCATCTCGGTCTGGCTGATCGCCAGCTTCTTCAAGTTGGGCTCGAGATTGACGAGAAAGAAGACGACCAGCGTCAGGCATAGCATCGTGAGCACAATTGTGCCGATGCGTCTGGCAATGAATGAGAACATGCGCGCTCCCCGCCGGCCGGGTTGGGGTCAGATAGGTTCAACCCTGTGTCGGATACCTTGTGAGGCTCCGCCACCGTTGCACAATACGCAACGGCGACGAAGCTGCAAATACGAGGGGCTGACGCCCCTCATATTTATCGCAAAAGGATCACGCCTGTTCGAGCCAGACCTTGCCGAAGTCGTGCTCATAGGTCGGGTGCATCGAGTGGTTCTTCACCTCGGGCTTGATGTTGATGTAGAGCTTGCGCCAGTAGGGCTGGATGATGATTCCGGAATCCTGCAGGGTCTGCTCGATGTCCTTCATCACAACCTTGCGCTTCTCCGCATCGGCGATGCCGAGCGCCTCGTTGACCTTCTTGTCGAAGTCGGGATTGGCGTAGGCCGTCTCGTTCCACGCTTCGCCGGAGCGATAGGCGATGGAGATGACCTGGATGCCCAGCGGGCGCATGTTCCAGTTGGTTTGCGAGAACGGATACTTCGTCCAGTCGTTCCAGAAGGTCGAGCTCGGCAGCACGGTGCGCTTCACCTTGATGCCCGCTTCGCGCAGCTGGGCCGCGATCGCGTCCGTGGTGTTCTTGTGATAGTCTTCGTCGTTGCTGATCAGTTCGTGCTCGAAATCGATCACGCCGGCTTCCGTCAGCATCTGCTTGGCCTTGGCGATGTCGCGCTTGACCTCGGGCAGCTTGACATATTCCGGATGGATCGGCGCGACATGGTGGTTTTCAGCCGGGGTGCCGGCATTGCCGTAGCCGAGCTGCAGCACCGTGGCGTTGTCGACCGCAAGCAACATCGCCTGACGAACCTTCTGGTTGTCATACGGCTTGTGGGTGATGTTGAAGCGCGACACCACGGTGGCGGCCGTGACGACCTCCGAAACCGGCGCGCCGACATCAGCGATGATCTTGATGTAGTCGGCGGTCGTTTCGTGGTTGGTCTGGACTTCGCCGGATTCGAAAGCCGAAACCGTCGCCGCCGGATCGGTGCCGTAATCGATGAACTCGACACCATCGAGGAAAGCTTCGCCCTGCCACCACTTGCCGGTCTCGCGGCGCTTGTAGACCACCTTCTGGCCGACATCGTAGGAGACAAGCTCGAACGGGCCGGTGCCGATCGGGCAATTCTTGAAGTTGGCGCCCTTCTCATCGAAGGTCTTATGCACGACCAGTGCCGGATAATCGCACATGTTCGGGATGATGGCGATGTCGGGCTTGCTCAGCTTGAGCTTGACCGTCATGTCGTCGACCTTGACCACGGAGCCTTCGCGCAGCTTCTTGGTGCCGTCGTCGACCAGGCTGCCGAGGCGGCCAGGCATCGAGTTGCCTTCCGCTGCCTTGTCGGCCCAGCGGGTGAAATTGTAGATCACGTCGTCGGCGGTGAACTTGTCGCCGTTATTCCATTCGACGCCTGGCCGCACATGCAGCGTGTATTCGGTGGCGTCGTCGTTGATATCCCAGCTTGCCAGCAGGTAAGGCGCGAAGGTGTACTCCTTCGTGTACTTCACCAGCGGCTCGAGCGCCTGGCGCTCGGCGTTCGCAATTTCCGACCAGTCGGCGGTGCGTGGATCCTTGGGATCCTTGATCGACATGGCGACCTTCAGCACGCCGCCCTTCTTGCCCTGCACGTCCTCGGCCTTGGCTGGCGTCGGCGCGGCGAGACCGAGCATGCCGTAAGCCATTGCCGTCGATGCACCGAAAACGCTGGCCAAAGCCAGGAATTCACGGCGGTCCACCGTGCCCGACTTGGCCGCTTCGGCCATCGCCAGGATGTGGTCCGGAACGCGGTCACCGTTACTTTTATAGATTGCCATGACTGACTCCCATTGTTTGGCTTTCTGCCTTTTAACATTCCGCATCCAGACCGTGATGTCAAAAGCCGGTTTGGAATTGGAACATGGTGGGGAATGTGCAACTTTGGAATTGGGCCGGTTGGCGTGATAGCGACAGCCTTGACGCAAATTTGTTAGTCCACAGCACATTTCCAAAAATTAACAGGGCAATCAAATCAAGACATTGCCGGCGGACAGGGCCTCGTGCGCGCGCCAAAAGTCCTCTTCAGCCCGCCGGGGCGGGCAACACCGTCAATATTCGCGTTCGTAAAAGACGCCGCCCTTGGCTTCGCCCGCGTCGTTGGCCTCGCCGCGCAGCTTCACGCCCCTCCCGACATTGAGATCGATCGTCGCCTTGCCGGAGCCCGGTTTGTCGCCCTTCTGGATTGTCACATAGGTACGGTCGTTGAGGTACTTGCCGGCCGAAACCGCGGTGCCCCCCTTCTCGTCGGTCGTCACGTCGAGATCGTCGATGCCGATCGCGCTGCGTAGATTGTCCAGCAGCGAGGTCGTGCCGCCGGCCCCTGCCAATTGCGCGGCCGCGTCAGCAAGCTGGGCGATCTGCAGCGGCGAGAGATTGGACATCGAGCGGCCGAAGATCAGTTGCGCCAGCACCTCGTCCTCAGGCAGCGCCGGTGCGGAGGAGAAGTTGAACTTCGGGTTGGTCGCTTCGCCCGAAACGACGATGGTGACGGTGGCGCTGCTGGTCGTCGTGGTCGCGGTCAGGTTGAGGTAAGGCACAAGCGAACCCTGGAACCCGACTGTGCCCTCGGTGAAGGTCAGCCGCTTGGCAAGGATCGTCAGCCGGCCGCGTTGCAAGGTGAAGGTTCCGACGGCCTGCGGCGAGGATGCCGGGCCGGTCAGCTTCAGCGAGCCGCCTAGCTCGGCGTCGACGCCCCTGCCCTGGATGAAGATCTGATTCGGTGCGTTGACCGTTACGTCGAGGACAAGGCCGCTGCCGCTGCTGCCTCCGCTGCTGGATGTCGGCGGGTTCAGCGCTCTGTCCTGCGCGCGCACCGCGCGCGGCGGGTTCTTGTGCTTCACATCCAACTCAGAGAGCGAACCGGGCAGCTTGTCCGGCACGGTGATGACCGTCCTCGCCAGATTGATGGTGCCGGCGATCACCGGCGCCGACACGAGCGGCCCCTTGATGGTCAGGTCGCCGGCGAGGTTGGCGGTCACCACCCTGCCGTCGGTGTAGCGGGCGTCGGTGAGTTTTATCGACAGGTCGGCCGGAAAACCTTGCGCCGGCATGATGCCGACGGTGCCGCTCGCCGAAAGGCTGCCGCGCGTCGACAACGTGCCCGTCAGGCGATTGATCCTGGCGACGCCGCCGCCGATCGAGACGTCGGCCCCGATGTCGTTGACCGCCAGCCCGGAGCGCGCGTCTATGAGACGGGCGCCCGACGTCGTGACTTTGCCGCTGATCACCGGCGCGGATACAGGACCGCGCACCTGCACGTCGACATTGGCGGTTCCGTTGAGCGCCAGGCCTTGCACGGCGAGTTTCGAGGCAAGGAAGGAAAACGGCACCTTGCCTTTGAAATCGAGCGCCAGGGTCGGCCCGCCTGCCGTCGTCACCGTGCCGCCGCCCTTGAGACCAAGGCCCGCGCCGTCGCTGATGTTGGCGTCGAAGGCAAGCTTGCTGCCGGCAAAGGTTCCCGACGAGGATACGTTCATGCCGCCGAGGCCTGCGCCCCGCGTCTGCGAAGTCTGCACGCCCGAGGCATCGACATTGAAGGCGACCGTCGGAGTGGCCGGCGCGCCGGAGACCTTGACCGTGCCCGAGATCGAGCCTGCCGCATCGAGGCCAGGCGAGAAACTGTTTGCGAGCGAGACCGGCACCCTGGCCAGATTGGCGTTGATGTCGAGCGTCTGCGTGACCTTGCCCGTCACCGTCGCCGTACCGCCGCCGAGATTGAGCACCAGCCGGTCGAGCGTCGTCGCGCCGTTGGCGATGGTCACGGTCGAGGCCTGCGCGATCGCCGCCTTGATGCCTTGCACCGTCGCTTGGCCCGACGCGAGCTCGACGGTCGTCGTGCCGTTCGCCACTTTCACCCGGCCGGCCGCTTTCGCCGGAATGTTCTTCACGGTGGCGCCGCCGGAAAAGCCGGTCCAGTCCCCGTCACGCTTCAGGTCGACATCGATCCTGGTAACGGCAGTGCCGCCGGAGGTCACGCTGTCGGCGCGGATCTTGCCGGAGATGACAGGTGCTGCAAGGTAATTGGCGATCTGGGCGTCGATGGCGACTTTTTTGGCCGAGAGGTCGCCGCGCCGGATCGCCGCCGTCGTTGCCTTGACGGCGACGTTCGGTGCGTTGCCGGCCTTCGAGAAGGCGATCGTGCCGCGGACGTCGCCTTCCGCCTTTTCCAGCGCAAGCGCCGCCAGCGGCCCGATGTCAGGAAGATCGAGCGACACGGTGCCCACCGGCACGAAAGCTTCATCAAGCGCGAGGTCGCCGGAGATCTTGTTCGGACCGAGCGACAGCAGAAGCCCGTTGATCGCGCTCTTGCCATTGGCGGTGGCAAGCACGGCATTGCCCTGCAGCGGCTGTCCGGCGACATTGCCGGTCAGTTGCACATCGGCCGCCGGATTGGCGGCATCCG
>NZ_RZSV01000166.1:0-12754 GCF_004023205.1 Mesorhizobium sp. M1A.F.Ca.IN.020.03.2.1
CGGCCTCGTTGAGGAAGAAGGTGTATTTGGATTGGGCGATTTCCATCGCGCCTGCCCGCTCGACGCCGGCGCGATGGAAATCGCCCAATCCAAATACACCTTCTTCCTCAACGAGGCCGCCGGCGTCATTGACGACTTGATCGTCACGCGTCTTGGCGATGGCCGATTCATGGTGGTGGCCAACGCCGGCAATGCGGCCGAGGACGAAAGGCATTTGCGTGCGTTGGCCGCGGATTTCGATGCCAAGGTCGAGCCGCTCGACCGCGTCTTCCTGGCGATCCAAGGCCCGGACGCCTGGGCGGCCCTTTCGCGACCCGGTATCGAAACGGGCTCGCTGCTGTTCATGCATGGTGTCGAGCCCCGGCAACACTGGTTCATGAGCCGCTCCGGCTATACCGGCGAGGATGGATTCGAGATCGGGCTGCCGGAAGCGGATGCCCGCGATCTCGTCGGCAACCTGCTGCAGGACGAGCGCGTGCAATGGATCGGCCTTGCCGCCCGCGACAGCCTGCGGCTTGAGGCAGGGCTCTGCCTGCATGGCCAGGATCTGACACCCGAGACCGATCCGGCGAGCGCCGCTTTGATGTGGGCGATCCCTAAGGAGCTCCGCGCTTCCGGTCACTTCATCGGCGCCGACGCGCTGCGCTCGATCCTCGAGCGTGGGCCGTCTCAGAAGCGCGTTGGCCTAAAGCCCGATGGTCGTCAGCCGGTGCGCGCCGGCGCCGCGCTTGTCGATGCCGACGGCAATGCGGCAGGTCACGTGACCTCGGGCGGCTTCGGGCCGTCGACTGGCCACCCGGTCGCCATTGGCTATGTCGACAATGCGCTGGCCAAGCCCGGCAACAGACTGTTCGCCGACGTCCGCGGGACCAGCATCCCGATCGACGTCACTTCGCTGCCCTTCACGCCACATCGCTACCGCAAAGGATGATATTCCGATGGCAAATACCTATTTCACCGAGGATCATGAATGGCTGCGCGTCGAAGGCGGCGTCGCCACCGTCGGCATCACCGACTATGCGCAGGAGCAGCTCGGCGATCTCGTCTTCGTCGAACTGCCGGAAATCGGCCGCAAGCTCGCCAAGGGCGACACTGCAGTAGTCGTCGAATCCGTCAAGGCGGCCTCTGACGTCTATGCGCCGGTCGACGGCGAGATCACCGAAGCCAACACAGCACTGTCGTCGGACCCTTCATTGGTCAATTCGGCGGCGACCGGCGATGGCTGGCTCTGGAAGATGAAGCTTTCCAACGCAAGCCAACTCGACAGCCTCATGGACGAGGCCGCCTACAAAGCCCATATCGGCTGATACCAGGATCTTGGAAATGACCGCAGCACCCATTCCTTTCTCGGCCCGTCACATCGGCCCCAGTGTCAACGATGTCAGGGCCATGCTCGCCACCATCGGCGTTCCGTCCGTCGAAACGCTGATCAGCCAGGCCGTGCCGAGATCGATCCGCCTCGACCTGCCGCTCAACCTGCCCACTCCGGCCAGCGAGGCCGAAGCACTGGCCGAATTGTCGGCGATGATGGTGAAGAACACGGTGCTGAAGAGCTTCATCGGCGCCGGTTATCACGGCGTCCATGTGCCGCCGGTCATCCAGCGCAACATGTTCGAGAACCCGGCCTGGTACACGGCCTACACGCCTTACCAAGCCGAGATCAGTCAGGGCCGGCTGGAGATGCTGTTCAATTTCCAGACCCTGGTTGCCGAGCTGACCGGCCTGCCGGTGGCGTCGGCTTCGCTGCTCGACGAGGCCACCGCCGTTGCCGAAGCGGTCGGCATCGCACTGCGCCATCACCGCGACAAGCGCACCAAGGTGGCGCTTGCCGGCACGCCGCATCCGCAGACGCTCGATGTCGTGCGCACCCGCGCCGAACCGCTCGGCACCGAGGTCGACGGCGAGACCATCGACGACAACACCGCCGCCCTGCTCGTCTCCTGGCCGGACACTTTCGGCGTCTATGGCGACCACAAGGCGGCGATCGAGAAGGCCTGCGCCGCTGGCGCTCTGGTCGTCTTCATCGCCGACCCGCTCGCGCTTACGTTGACGGATGCGCCGGCCAAGCTCGGTGCCGACATCGCCGTCGGTCCGATGCAGCGCTTCGGCGTGCCGATGGGCTTTGGCGGCCCGCACGCGGCCTATTGCGCCGTCTCCGACAAGCTCACCCGTCTGATGCCCGGCCGCCTCGTCGGCCAGTCGACCGACAGCAAGGGCCGCCCGGGCTATCGCCTGGCGCTGCAGACGCGCGAGCAGCACATCCGCCGCGACAAGGCGACCTCCAATATCTGCACCGCGCAGGCGCTGCTCGCCAACATGGCGACGGCCTATGCGATCTGGCACGGTCCCGCCGGTTTGCAAGCGATCGCGGAGCGCGTCCACACTCTCGCCAACCGCCTTGCGGCGGGACTGAAGACAGCGGGCGTGGCCGTTCTCGGAGCACATCGCTTCGACACTGTGACGGCGGAAGTGAAAGGCAAGGCAGCGGCAATAGCCGCCGCCGCCGAGAAGACTGGCCGGCTGCTGCGCGTCATCGATGCCGACCACGTCGGCATCGCCTTCGACGAGACCTCGACCGAAGCCGACCTCGAAGCGATCGCGGCGCTATTCGGCGCCAAGCCCGGCACGGTGGCAGCCGGCTCGATGCCCGGTCAGCGGCGCGGCAAGGAGTTCCTCACCCAGCCGGTTTTCCACGAGAACCACTCCGAGACCGAGATGATGCGCTTCCTGCGGCGGCTGGCCGACAAGGACCTCGCGCTGGACCGCGCCATGATCCCGCTCGGATCCTGCACCATGAAGCTCAACGCCGCCGCCGAGATGATGCCCGTGAGTTGGGTGAATGTCGCCAACCTGCATCCCTTCGCGCCGGCCAGCCATTCGGCCGGCTATCGGGCCATGGTCGGCGACCTGGAGGCCTGGCTGTCGGAGATCACCGGTTTCGACGCGGTCAGCCTGCAGCCCAATGCCGGCAGCCAGGGCGAATATGCCGGCCTGCTCGCCATCCGCGCCTATCACCGCGCGCGCGGCGAAGGCCACCGCACCGTGTGCCTTATCCCGTCCTCCGCGCATGGCACCAATCCGGCGAGCGCGGCGATGGCGGGAATGAGCGTCGTCGTCGTGCGCTGCGCAGAGGACGGCAGCATCGACATGGATGACATGCGGGCCAAGGCCAACGAGCATTCCAAGAACCTCGCGGCGCTGATGTTCACCTATCCCTCGACGCATGGCGTCTACGAGGAAGGCGCGCGCCATCTCTGCGCCCTCATCCACGAGCATGGCGGCCAGGTCTATTTCGACGGCGCCAACCTCAACGCCCTGGTCGGTCTCGCCCGCCCCGGCGATATCGGCGCCGACGTCTGCCACATGAACCTGCACAAGACCTTCTGCATCCCGCATGGCGGCGGTGGCCCGGGCGTCGGCCCGATCGGCGTCAGGGCGCATCTGAAACCCTATCTGCCGGGCCATGTCATGGAAGGTTCGGCGCATGCCGTCGCCGCCGCGCCCTTCGGCAGCGCTTCGATCCTGCCGATCACCTGGATGTATATCCGCATGATGGGCGGCTCCGGGCTGAAGCAGGCCACCGAGACGGCGATCGTTTCGGCCAACTATGTGGCGACGCGGCTCGCGCCGCATTTCCCCCTCCTCTACAAGGGCAGGAGCGATCGCATCGCCCATGAGTGCATTCTCGACACGCGCGTGCTCAAGGAGAGCGCCGGCATCAGCGTCGACGACATCGCCAAGCGCCTCATTGACTACGGCTTCCACGCCCCGACCATGTCATTCCCGGTCGCCGGCACGCTGATGGTCGAGCCGACGGAATCCGAACCCAAGCGCGAACTCGACCGATTCTGCGAGGCGATGATTGCGATCGCCGGCGAGGCGGCGAAGGTGGCGAAGGGCGAATGGCCGCTCGACGACAACCCGCTGGTCAACGCCCCGCACACTGCCGCCGAGGCATTGGCAGGCGCATGGCCGCATCCATACTCGCGGATGGAAGCAGCCTACCCAGCGGGTGACGTCGATCTGGCAGCAAAATACTGGCCGCCGGTTTCGCGCATCGACAATGTCGCCGGCGACCGCAACCTGGTCTGCTCCTGCCCGCCGCTGTCGGAATATCTCGGCGCCGCAGAGTAGACGGTAGGGCAAGTTAGGCCGAGCGCAGGGCTGGCCCACTATCGGGCTGGTCCTCCTGGCGTTGGGCGATCACGCGGTTTCGCCCGGCGCGCTTTGCGGCGTAGAGCGCGGCGTCCGCCTCAGCCAGCACCTCGTCCAAGGTCCGGCCATCGGGGGCGCCAAATCCCATGCCGCCGCTGACGCTGCTGCGCAACGGACCACGTTGAGTCGGAACGATTTCGGTGCCGAAAGCGACCCCGATCCTGCTTGCCATATCGTGCGCCTTTTCCGGCGTCATGCGCGATAGGACGAGCGCGAACTCCTCACCGCCTAGCCGGAAGGCATCGACCCCGGCCCTGCCATATTTCTTGATCACCGCCGCGAAGCGGCAAAGCACCTGATCGCCGACGGGATGGCCGAAGACATCGTTTGTGGTCTTGAAATGGTCGAGGTCGAACATCGCGATCGCCATGAACGGACCGAAGCTGCGACCGCCGTAAAGCTCGTTGAGCGCCCTGCGGTTCATCAGGCCGGTCAGCGGATCGGTCATCGTCGCGGCCTTGAGCTCGATCTGCGCCTGCAGATGGTGCAGCGAAAGCGTCAGCGCGCCGAAGCCGGTCATGCAGGCGACCGCGACGACGGAGTTCAACCGCTCCGCCCAGTTGTCGGGCGCGGCGCCTAGGACCCATTGCCCTTGCACCAGCAGCACCAGGCCGCACAGCGCGAAGGATATCCCGCAGGCGCCGCTGAGAAACGAAACGACGAGCAGTATCCGGCGGTCGTGATCGCCCTTCATCCAGAACATCGTTCCGATCGCGCCGAGCAGCGCCGTCACCGTCGAATAGGTGATCAGAAAGCCGACAACATCGAAGCCGAAATAGGTGACGAGGGCGCAAGCCGCCATCGCTGCCAGCGCCGGCACGATGGCGCGGCGATAACTGCGGATGCCGAGATACTGCATCGCCGACAAACAGATGACGAGGAACCCCAGGCTGAGCAGGGCAAGCACCATTTGGCAGAGCCACGGGTTGGCGTCCTTGGTATAGCGCCAGAACAGGACGACATGGGCAACGAGCACGAGTATGCCGCAGGCGACCGTAAGCACGAAACGCGCCTGCGGCGCGGTGAGCCAGATCGCGAGCATCGTGACGCTGAGGCATGTGCCCGACAGCGCCGCCGCGAGCAGGAGCGAGCTGAAATCCAACATCTCTGAAGATCTGCCGTTGGGGAGACTCGTTGCTTCCTCAATGTAGGTTGTAGAGGCGTGGCGCAAACCCTTTTCGGCCGGTGTCCGCTGCTCGCTCGACAAAGGGTTTACAAAGCGTCGACATGTCCGCTGAAACTACGGCCCGGTTCCGCGGCGGGACGAGCCGGAAGCGGATCAGCTCTTGTCGAGCAGCGCTAGGTTGGCGTTGACCACGGTCTGGTCGGCGAGACCGGCCTTGGCTTCGAGCAGCAGCGCCCTTGCCTTCTTCTTGTTGCCGCGCAGGAGCTGCGAATAGCCCATATTGTTGACGATCTGCGGCTTGCGCCCGGCGACCCTCAGCAATTGCGCATAGGCGCGGTCGGCGAAGTCGAAGCGGCCGAGCTCGTCATAGGAGGCGGCAAGCCCCATCCAGGCTTCGGCATTGTCTGCCTTGAGCTCCACCGCTTTGCGGAAATGCTGTTCTGCGAGACCGAAATTCGCCTCCCGGAATTGCGCCTTGCCCTCCGTCAGGTCGGCGGCGCTGATATCCTTGGCCGTCGCCTGGATTGCGGTGGTCTTGGTCGTGTCGACGCTGCTGTTCGTAGTACAGCCGGTGATCATCAAGACGGCCGCCAATACCGCCGCTGCCGTGGAAAGTCTGTGACGCATGCCCTGCCCCGTCGCCCGATTTGCCGGGTCGTTCTTCAGCAAGGACCATACAGGAGAGCGATTAAGCTTCGGTGCCGAAATGCGCCTAAATTTCAGTTGCTTGCAAAGGATGCGTTAACCAGCACCGCCGGCCTCAGTGCGACGTCAGCCTTACCACGATCGGGATGATGGCGACCATCAGCACCACCGGCAGGATGCACACCGTCACCGGGACCGACATCTTGGCCGGCAAGGCATGCGCCTTCTCCTCGGCAAGCGACATGCGCTTGTGGCGCATTTCGTCGGAAAAGACACGCAGCGCTCCCGACAGGCTGGTGCCGAGCTCCTTGGACTGCTGCAGGAGCGTCGCGAAGGAGCGCACCTCGTCGAGGCTGAGGCGATCGGCGAGCGCCTTCAGCGCATCGTCGAGGCTGCGGCCGGCCCTCAGCTCCAGCGACACCAGCTGCAGGTTCTGGCTGAGCGACGGATAGGTCCTGGCGAGTTCCTTCGAGACCCGCTCGATGCCGGCCTCCATGCTCATGCCCGCGTCGGAGCAGACGATCATCAGATCCATGAAGTCGGGAAAGCCATTGCGGTATTCGCGCATCTTTTCCCGCACCTTCTGTGTCAGCACCAGGCCGGGCAGGAAATAGCCGGCCGCTCCCGACAGGATGATGAAGGTCCAGCGGCTGGTCACGGTCGATTCGGCGCTGGCCGCCCAATGGTTGACCAGGAACGCCCCAAGCGCCATTCCGACCAGCGCGGCAAAACGGATCAGGAAGAACGTACCGACGGCGCGCGGCTCCATGTAACCGGCCTGGATGAGCTTCATGCGCAGTCGCGCGACATTCTCCGGATCGCTCTTGGCATAGAATTCCTGCGCCCGCCTCACCGCCTTCTCGCGCACGGCGTTCGCGTTTTTCCTGGGTGCCGGCTCGTGCTGCTCGATCGGCTGCGCCGCCTCGACCTTCAGCCGGCGCTTGACCTCGTTGCGGTCGCCCTGCGCGACGACCAGCGGCCAGGCCACCGCGCCGCCGCCCATCACCAGCAGCAGCACAGCCACCGGCATCAGCGATGTCGGCGCTAGCGAGGCAAGGAAGCGGATGACCTCGTCCATTTCAGAACCTGAAATTCGACATCTTGAACATGATGGTATTGCCGAGCAGGAGCCACAGGATCGAGCCGCCCAGCATGTACCAGGTCTTCGGTATCCCCCACACCTCGCGGTAGAATTGCGGCATCAGCACCATGATGGCGGTGAACAGAAGCACCGGCACGGCGGTCAGGATATAGGCCGACATGCGGCCTTCGGTCGAAATGGCGCGCACCTTGCGCCGCAGCTTGCCGCGCTCGCGGATGGTCGACGACAGGCCGTCGAGGATCTCGCGCAGATTGCCGCCGGAGCTGCTCTGGATCGAGACTGCGGTGACGAACAGCGGCAGGTCCTCATGGCCGACGCGATCGAACAGGTTGTTGAGCGCTGAAACCAGGTCCGAGCCATAAGTCACTTCGTCGGCCACGACGCCGAACTCGGTGCCGATCGGATCGGCCATCTCGCGCGCCACCATCGCGATCGCCACCGGCACCGGGTGGCCGGCCTTGAGGCCGCGCGTGATCAGCTCCAGCGCTTCCGGCAATTGCATGCCGAAGCGCTTAAGCCGGCGCTTGCGCAGAAAACGCATCGCCATAACCGGCAAGACCGGCACCAGCACCAGAAGCAGGACCAGCCCGAACAGCAAAGGCAGGCCGTACCAGACGGCGAAAAGCGCCAGAGTGAACGCTGTCCCCGACGTGATCGTGAGGAATTTGGGCATCGGCATGATCATGCCGGACTGCGTGCGCAAGGCGCGAAAGCGATCGAAAGAAAGGAGGGGCGTGCCCTCTTCCATGCCGCGCTCCTTGCGCAGCTGGATCAGCACCTGCTCCTGGCTGATCTTGTTCTCCGCCAGCTTCATGCGGCGATTGATCGCCGTGCGCTTGTCGCTGCGGCCGGCATAGAGCAGGTAGCAGCCTTCGGCGATCATGATGCCGGTGAGCGCCGCCGCCGCGTAGACGGCATAGATCGGGCTGAATCCCTCGAGCACCGGCTACTCCTGCGGCCGGCCGGGTTCGAAATACTTGCCCGGAAATTCAATGCCCATGTTGCGCAGGTCCTCGAGGAAGCGCGGTCGGATGCCCGTTGCCTCGAAATGGCCGACGATCTTGCCGTCCGCCTCCATGCCGGTGCGCACGAAGCGGAAGATCTCCTGCATCTGGATGACGTCGCCTTCCATGCCCGTCACCTCGGCGACGCTGGTCACCTTGCGCTTGCCGTCGGACAGGCGTGTCAGCTGCACGATGATGTCGATGGCGCTCGCAATCTGGCTGCGGATCGACTGCACCGTCATCGGCATGCCGGTCATGCCGAGCATTTGTTCGAGGCGCGATATTGCGTCGCGCGGCGTGTTGGCGTGGATGGTCGCCATCGACCCTTCATGGCCGGTGTTCATAGCCTGCAGCATGTCGAAGGCTTCCTCGCCACGGCACTCGCCAAGGATGACGCGGTCGGGCCGCATGCGCAGCGCGTTCTTGACCAGATCGCGCTGCTTCAGTTCGCCATGACCCTCGATGTTTGCCGGGCGCGTTTCCATGCGCGCGACATGCGGCTGCTGCAGCTGCAACTCGGCGGCGTCCTCGATGGTGATCAGGCGCTCGTCCTCGGGAATGAAGGCCGACAAGGCATTGAGCATCGTCGTCTTGCCGGTGCCGGTGCCGCCGGAGATGATCGTCGTCTTGCGCGCATGCACGGCCGCCGCCAGCACCTCGGCCATGTTCTGGGTGATGGCGCCGAACTCGACCAGTTTGTGCAGACCGAGCTTGTTCTTGGAGAATTTGCGGATCGACACCAGCGGCCCGTCGACGCCGACCGGCCTGATCGCGGCGTTGAAACGCGATCCGTCGAGCATGCGGGCGTCGACCATCGGCTGCGATTCATCGACGCGGCGGCCGACGGCCGCGACGATTTTATTAATGATCCGAAGCAGATGCGCCTCGTCCTTGAACGGGATATGGACCTGCTGCAGCTTGCCTCGCTTTTCGACGAAGCAGTTCTGATGGCCGTTGATCAGGATATCGTTGATCTCCGGATCCTTGAGCAGCGGCTCCAGCGGGCCGAGGCCCACCATCTCGTCGACGATGTCGTCCACCAGCGCGTCCAGCTCGGCGGTGTTGATCGCCATTCGCTCCTGACGGGTCTTTTCCGAGACGAATTCATGCACCTGGCGGCGCATTTCGTCCTTGGGCAGCCGCTCCAGAGCGACGAGGTTGATTTCTTCGAGCAGCATGCGGTGGATGCGCACGCGCGCGTCGAGCACCTTGTTGGCGCTCTTTGCGGGTGCTGCTTCCAGCTTCGGCGGCGCCGGCTTGCGGGTCGTCGGAATGACCACGGCGTGATGCGCAACGGGCGCGGGTTCGGGCGCCCGCAGCGGACGGACATCGCGATTCTGCAGGTTGGAGAAGCGACTGCTCATCCTGCTTTCCTCTTCAAGAGGCCCTTGCCGAGGCCGAACAGCGACTTCGATTTTGCCGTCGTCGCCACGGCCTCCTCGGGCAGGATGATTTTCTTCAGGTCATTGACGACATTGGCGTTCGGATCGATGTCGTGCAGCGGCACGCCGCGGTCGACGGCCTCGCGCACCAGCCGGTAGTTGTTGGAGATGCCGCCGACGAAGTGCTCGCCGAGGATATCCTGGACGTCAGCCTGCTTGATGCCGCTGTCGAACATCTTCTGCTCGAAACGGTTGACGATGACGTTCGGCTTCACTTCCCTGCCGGCCGTCTCGTAGATGGCCTGGATGAGACGCTGCGTGTGGCGCAGGCAAGGTACCGTCATCTCGGCCACGATATAGAGCTTGTTGGAGCCGAGCAGCACCGTCTCGGTCCACGGGAACCAGGTGCGCGGCATGTCGATGACGACATTGTCGAAATAGGCCGAGACGAGGTCGAGCATGCGCACCACGACATCGGTCTTGAACGAGCGCATTTCGGAAGGGCGCGTCGGCGCCGCCAGCACGCAGAGCCCGCTTGCATGCTTGGACAGCATGACGTCCAGCAGCTGCCGGTCGAGACGTTCGGGCTGGTTCTCGATTTCGGTGATGTCGAAGCGCGGCTCGAGGTCGAGATATTCGGCGCAGGCGCCCTGCTGGAAATTGAGGTCGACCACGCAGGTCGAGGCGCCTCGCGTCACCGAATGGTGCAGCTGGAAGGCGGTCTGCAGGGCAAGCGTGGTGGTGCCGACACCGCCGGCGGCCGGCATGAAGGTGTAGATTTGCGATTCGCTGTTTTCCTCCCGCCCCGGCCCTTGAAGCGCGCGAATGACGGAACGCACCAGATCGGCGGTGGTGATCGGCTTTACCAGGAAGTCGGCGACTTGGAGCTGAACCAGGATGCGCACCGCCGCCGCATTGAATTCCTGCGTGACGACGACCACGGGCACGCGGCCTTCGATCCGGCGCATGATGCGCTGCAGCGACTCGATCTCTTCGAGCTTGGCCGCGTCCATGTCGACAATGACGGCGCCGAAATCGGTCTCCTGGACCTCGCCGCGCAGTTCGTTGACGCTTTTCTCGACCGTCAGAAGCTCGATGACCTCGGATGCAGCGAAAGCCGTCCGCGTGTCCTGCGAAAACGCCCGATCGGTCGAAACGAGCAGGATCTTCTTGGTCTTGGTGCCCGATGCCATGGTCGTCAGCTCATCAGTCTGCTGTCGTTGATACCGATGTCGTTGAAGCCGACGCCGCGCCGCCCTTCGCGCCCGCGGCAGTGGCCGTGGAGTTCGCGCTCGGAGCCGGCACCAGAAGCCTGGTGTTCTGGACGCCGTACTGCCAGGGATCGACCATCTGCATGGCCGTGTTGGACGCCTGCGCATTGCCGGCGGCCGGCGTCACGCCTTCGGTGCGCACATAGTCGTCGCTGGTGCAGCCGGAGAGCGCGCTGGCGAGCAGCAGAGCTATGCAAGGAGCCAGACGCATGGCTTCAGTCCTTCGGCAGATCGAGGAAATGGCCCGACGTCGTGGCCGCCACCGGACGGGCCCCGCTGCCGTCGGCCAGTGCCAAGGGGCGCTTGGGAGCGGAAGCGTCGACTTCCTCGGTGTTGTTCAGGAAGTAGTCGGCATTGCTTGGCGGCCGCGTTCCGTCGGTGGGCTCGACCATCTTCTTCGACGGGTCAACCGGTTTGACCAGGTAGGGCGTGACGATGATCACCAGATCGGTCTCGCGCCGCTGATAGGATTTCGAGGAGAACAGCGGACCGAGAACCGGCAGCTTGCCGAGCCCCGGCAGGCGCGAGGTGGTGATGTCGTTCTGCGACTGCAGAAGGCCCGCGATCATGAAGCTCTGGCCGTTTTTCAAGTCGACCGACGTCTTGGCGCGACGCACGATGAAGGCAGGAATGGAAATGCCGCTGCTGACTTCGATCGACGCGGAGGGATCGATCGACGAAACTTCCGGCGCGATATCGAGGCTGACCAGTCCACCCTTGAGCACGGTCGGCGTGAAATCCAGACCGACGCCGTATTTCTTATAGCTGACGCTGATCTTGCCGTTGTCCTCGGACACCGGGATCGGGAACTCGCCGCCGGCAAGAAAGCTCGCCGTCTGGCCCGAGCGGGCGATCAGGTGCGGCTCGGCCAGCCGCCGGGCGAGACCGCGCTCTTCCAGCGCCTTGATGGCGATGTCGATCGAAACCCCGTTGGAAAGCAACCGGCCGATGATCTCGCCGGTCCCGGCGGTCGGTACCGTGCCCGGGTCGATGATGACGTCGCGACCGCCGACGCCGAAGGCAAAGTTGGCCCCGTATTTGGCGCCGAGATCCTGTCCCGCCTGCCGGTTGATCTCGACGAAACGGACATTGAGCTGAACCTGCTGCGAGGACGAGATGTTGACCGAGTTGATCACTTCCTCATTGCCGGAGAAGCGCGACGCGATCTTGCTCGCCTTGTCGGCCGCGACCGCGTCTTCCGCCTCGCCCGAAAGCACCACGCGGCCGTTGGCCGAACCGACCTTGATCTTGGCATCCGGCACGCTGGCGCGGATGGTGTTCGCGAGTTGGTCGGTGTCCAGCGTCACCTCGATGTCGATGGTGCCGACGAGCTGCTTGTTCTGATCGAACAGCGCGATGCCGGTGGTGCCGAGATTGTTGCCCAACACATAGAAGGACTTGTCGGTCAGCGGATTGACGTTGGCGATCTCCGGATCGCCGATGACGATCTGATAGAAGGCCGCGTTCGTCATGATCGTCTTGGGCTTGCCCTTGGCGACTTTGATCGAGGCGTTCTTGGTCGCCGAGACGTATACGACGTCGTTGTTTGCCTGGGCCGGCGCCCCAAAGGCCAGCATTCCGGCGGCTGCCAGAAAGGCGCCCGCCGCCATTGCACGCAGAAGGCGCAGCCCTCTCGTCGTCCGTTCTTTGTTCAACACATGCATTGTCCCGTTCCCGCCGGTCCCCACCGGCTATTGTTCTTGTTCCTTGGAAGGAACGACGTCTCCCTCGGCGGGCTTGGAGGGAACCTTGTATTCCTCCACCTTCGTGCCACGGGACACGATCACCGTCTTGAATTTTGGCTCCTCCGGCTCCTTCGCCACCGCCTTGACCAGCGAGGCGGCGCTTGCCTCGGCGCTCGCGGCAACCGAACCGCCGAAGGAAGAGATGGTGGTAAGCCCGTTGCCGCTGGCGCTGGCATCGGCGGCGGACCGCAAAGACAGCGACAAGGAGCCGACGGTGCGGGCGAGCGCTACCTTCTGCGCCCCTTCGTTCGTGACCTCGAGGGT
>NZ_RZSV01000167.1:0-12702 GCF_004023205.1 Mesorhizobium sp. M1A.F.Ca.IN.020.03.2.1
GGAGGAGGCTGGCGCCGTCGGGAATGGCGAGCTCGAACCTGTTTTCCTTGGCCGCCGCGTCGGGCAGCGCGAACAGCACCAGCGGCACGTGGGCGCCGGTGTTCCAGTTCGCCTCCATGGCGGCGATTTTCTGCGGCTGGTGCTCGAGCGTGTTCAAGCCGTGCTGGTCGCCGGCAAAGATCTGGATCGGAATCAGGATGGCGGCGGCGAAGACGCCGGTGCGCAGCGCCTTCCACATCGATTCCGAGCGGTCGCCATAAAAGTAGCGCAGCGCCGAGCAGCCGGCGATCAGGAAGGAGACCGTGAGCCCGGAGGCGAGCAGCATGTGGACCAGCCGGTAGGGCATGGACGGATTGAAGATGACCGCCCACCAGTCGAGGGCATGCGCCTTGCCGTCGATCATCTCGAAGCCGGCCGGCGTCTGCATCCAGGAGTTCAGCGCGATGATCCAGAAGGCGGAAACCGTGGTGCCGCCCGCCACCAGCACGGTCGCCAGCGTGTGGATGCGGTTGGAGACGCGGCGGAAGCCGAACAGCATGATGCCGAGGAAGGCGGCCTCGAGAAAGAAGGCGGTCAGCACCTCATAGGCAAGCAGCGGGCCGGCGATGTTGCCGACCGTTTCCATATAGCCCGGCCAGTTGGTGCCGAACTGGAAGCTCATGGTGACGCCCGAAACCACGCCCATGGCGAAGGACAGCGCGAACACCTTCACCCAGGTGAAATAAGCGCGCATCCAGGCCGAGTCGCCGGTGGCGTTGTAGCGGAGCTTGAAGAAGAGAAGCACCCAGCCAAGTGCAATGGTGATCGCCGGAAACAGGATATGGAACGAGATATTCGCGCCGAACTGGATGCGCGACTGGATGAGCGGGTCCATGCTGGGCTCCGGCTGCAATTCAGGCTTGAAGGATAGGCTTCGAACACGCATCGGTCAAAGCGGCGCGGCGTCACGCGAGGCGCGTTGTCGCAGCGTCGGGCGGTCATGGACAGACGCACCGCGTGACCGCTTGCCGGCGCTGTTGGAGGCCGCGAGCGGCGGCGACTGTCGAGAACTGTCAGGAGCACGGTCGATTGCCGATTTGCATAAAACGACATCCGACCTATATCAGGTCACGTTTTCCAGCCGGCCATATTTCAGCATGTCACCCATCATCTCCATCTCCGGCGTCACGAAAACCTATGCCACCGGTTTCAAGGCGCTGAAGGAAATCAACCTCGACATCGAGCGCGGCGAGATCTTCGCCCTGCTCGGGCCGAACGGCGCCGGCAAGACGACGCTGATCTCGATCGTCTGCGGCATCGTCAACCGCTCGTCGGGCAGCGTCACCGTCGACGGTCACGACATCGGCAGGGACTACCGCGCGGCGCGCAGCCTGATCGGGCTGGTGCCGCAGGAGCTCACCATCGACGCCTTCGAGACGGTCTGGGCGACGGTGAACTACAGCCGCGGCCTGTTCGGCAAGGCGCCCGACAAGGCTTTCGTCGAGAAGGTGCTGCGCGATCTCTCGCTTTGGGACAAGAAGGACGCCAAGGCCATCACGCTATCGGGCGGCATGAAGCGCCGACTGATGATTGCCAAGGCGCTGTCGCACGAACCGCGCGTGCTGTTCCTCGACGAGCCGACGGCGGGCGTCGACGTCGAGCTGCGCCAGGACATGTGGGCGATGGTCAGGCGGCTGCGCGAGGACGGCGTCACCATCATTCTGACGACGCATTACATCGAGGAGGCCGAAGCGATGGCCGACCGGGTCGGCGTCATCAACCGCGGCGAGATCATCCTGGTCGAAGGCAAGGCCGAGTTGATGCGCAAGCTCGGCCGCAAGCAGATGACGCTGGAGCTGCGCGCGCCGCTCGCCGCGTTGCCCGAGGGCCTGTCGCGCTATGCGCTGGAGCTGTCGGCGGACGGCAACGAACTCACCTACACCTATGACAGCCAGAGCGACCGGCCGGGCGTCGCCTCGCTGATCCGCGATCTCGAGGCCGCAGGCATTCAGTTTCACGACCTCGACACCAAGAACAGCACGCTCGAAGAGATCTTCGTCAATCTGCTGAGGCAAGAGCCATGAACCGCCACGCGGCTATGAACCTTCGTGCAGTGTGGGCGATCTACCGGATGGAGATGGCGCGTGCGTTCCGCACGGTGCTGCAAAGCATCGTCTCGCCGGTGATCTCGACATCGCTCTATTTCGTCGTCTTCGGCTCGGCGATCGGCTCGCGCATCACCGAGATCGACGGCATCAGCTACGGCGCCTTCATCGTGCCGGGGCTGATGATGCTTTCGCTTTTGACGCAGTCGATCTCGAACGCGTCGTTCGCGATCTATTTCCCGAAATTCGTCGGCTCGATCTACGAGCTCTTGTCGGCGCCGGTCTCCTATCTCGAGATCATCATCGCCTATGTCGGGGGCGCGGCGACCAAATCGATCATGCTCGGGCTGATCATCTTGGCGACCGCGGCGCTGTTCGTGCCGCTCAGGATCGAGCACCCGTTCTGGATGATCGCCTTCCTGGTGCTGACGGCGGTAACCTTCAGCCTGTTCGGCTTCATCATCGGCATCTGGGCCAAGACCTTCGAGCAGCTGCAGCTGGTGCCGCTGCTGATCGTCACGCCGCTCACCTTTCTGGGCGGCAGCTTCTATTCGATCCATATGCTGCCCGGCATCTGGAAGACGATCACGCTGTTCAACCCGGTCGTCTACCTGATCAGCGGGTTCCGCTGGAGTTTCTACGGCAAAGCGGACGTCTCGGTCGGCGTCAGCCTCGGCATGACGCTGGTGTTTTTGGCCGCCTGCATCGCAATCGTGGCGTGGATTTTCAGGACCGGGTATCGGCTGAGGAATTGACGAACAGGCTTGCTTCAAATCGCCTTGATCAGCCGCAGCAGTCCAAGCATCTCCATCAGCGTTCCCTTGCGGAAGGCAATGTAGGTCGGCTCCTCCAGCCCGTGGAAGCGGCGCTTGAAGGCGGCCTGGCCCTGCAGGTTGAAGCGCGAGCGGTTGACCCAGGGCGACTCGTAGGCGCGCCGGAAGGTGCTGCGCCAGAAGCTCGATTCGGCAAAGCCGCTCGGCTCGACGTCGAGCAGCGGCGACAGGCCAAGCGTGACCACCGAAACGCCCTCCTCGCGAAAGCGATCGACGGCGAATTTGGTCAGGCCGATCTCGGCATGCGGCGTGGCGTCGACCTGCTTGCGCTTGAAGGCGGTGGTATAGCCGATGACCTCGCCATTGCTGAACAGCGGATCGAAATCGAGGATGGCGACGAGCTCACCCTGCGGGCCGTGAAGGACGAAGCGGCGCATGTCGGCGCCGAGATGGTCGGCGAAAGGGCGGTTGAGGAAGCCCATCTCCCAGCGTTTGACGATGCGCTCGCCGCGCCAATTCTCGGACAGCCGGGAAACCTCGTCGAGCAGCATGTTGGCCCTGTCCTCGGCGAAGGTGAAGCCCTTCTTCGCCAGCCAGCGCTCCGAATAGCGCACGGTCTCGTTGCGCTTGCCGGAGAAATCATGCGCCGGCAGCTGCAGCCTTGTGTCGACGCCCAGCCGATTGATCTGATAGCCGAACCCGGCCAGCACCTTTGCCGTGGCGGCGCTTATCTGAACGAACCAGGGGCCGCCGGCGGCCTCGACGAAGCGCTTGATGTAGCCCGGCCGGTCCGGCGGATCGACGACCGGATCGCCCAGCGCGAAATGGTGCTTCATCTTGGTGCCGAATGCGATGTAGCCATCGCCTTCGCTGAAGTAGGACAGCTTCTGCTGCACGGCGGTGGAATAGGCGAGCGAGAAGTCGCCATGGCGCCGCACCAGCTCCAGGCGCTCGAGATGCGTCAGCTCGCGCCGCGGCACCTTGGGCGCCGCGCCGTCAAGAAACCTGTCGATATGGATGCGCAGGGATGGCATCAAGCGTCCGCATGCCGATGAAGAAAGACCCGGAGCCCACGGGCCTCGAATCAGTCGCCTTGGCGCGACGGATCGGTCATGTCGCGCCAGCGCCATATAGGATGCTATCGGCGGCGAATGAAGAGGGAATGTCTACCGGCCAAAGCCGGCGCTCCGGCTGCATCGTGAAACCATATTGCCAATTTCCATGCAAGGTTATATATCATGTTATCCTTTTCGTTCCGGCAGTTCGACGATGGAAGATGTTCTGAGGTCCCTCGGCTTTCTCTGCCTCGGCAGCAGGCTGAAGCGCATTGGCGAGCAGTTGCAGGCCGACACGCAGCGCGTGCTCGATCGCCTGGATGTGCGGATCCAGTCGAGTCAGTATCCGCTGCTCGCCGCGCTCGACAGGCTGGGGCCGCTGCCGGTCGGCGAACTGGCGCAGTCGCTCGGCATCGCGCAGCCGGGCGTGACGCGGGCCGTGTCGCTGCTCACCGAGCTCGGCCTGGTCGAGGTCGCACAATCGGATGACGACCAGCGGCGCCGGATCGTTTCCCTCTCCGCGGACGGCCAGCGGCTGGTCGATGCCGCGAAGCACAACGTCTGGCCGCGCATCGAGGGCGCGGTCGCGGAATTGTGCGCGGACCTCTCCGGGCCGCTGCTTGGCCAGCTCGCCGCCATCGAGGATCGATTGGCCGCGACCCCGCTCGACCGCCGGGCGGACAAGGCCAAGGCAGTCGCGCCCAAGGCCGTCGCACAATGAAACATGTTCTCGACCGTCCGATCTGGAGCGCGTTGGCGACGCGCCACCAGGCCTTTGCGGAAGGCGATACCCTCGCCAAGCGGTACCGGCCTTCGATCGTTCCCTTCGCCGCCACAGCCGCGGACGATGCGGAAAGCCTGCAATCTCTGGGCAAGCTGCTCCCGCCGCTTGAAAGCGCCATCCTGGTTCAGACGGACCCGATCGCTCTGCCTTCGGAACTTGCCGCGGTTTCGACCGCGTCCCTGGTGCAGATGGTTGCCGAGCAGCGGCTTGAGGCGGTCTCCGACGAGCGCGTGCAGCGACTGACGCCGGACGATGCGGCCGAGATGCTCGCTCTGGCATCGCTCACCAAGCCCGGCCCGTTCACGCTCGAAGCCTTGAGCCTCGGCGAGTTCTGGGGCGTGAAGATCGACGGCAGGCTCGCGGCGATGGCCGGCGAGCGCATGAAGCAGCCCGGCTACTCCGAGCTCAGCGGCGTGTGCACGCATCCGGATTTCCGCGGCGGCGGCCTTGCCAGGCTGCTGTCGCTGTTCGTGGCGAACCGGATCATGGCGCGGGGCGAGGTTCCATACCTGCACGCCTATGACAGCAATGCTCCGGCCATCGGCCTCTACGAGGCTATCGGCTTCCGGTTGAGAACCACCCTGAACATGGCCGTGGTCCGAGGCGTGGAGTAATCGCAAGGTGAGGAGGGTCGCGGATCACCGCAACCCTTCCCCTGCTTAAGCGAGTCGCCAATCAGACCGCGATCTTGCCGCCGCCCTGCTTGGTGATGGCAACGACCGCCGGACGCACCGGCATGTCCGGCTTGAAGTCCGGCCACCGGGTCGATGGATCCTCGTAATAGGAGGGGCGGCCAAAAGCTTCCCAGTCCTCGCCGCCATCGCCCGGATGCTGGACGGCGACGAAGGCGGTCTGGTCGTCCGGCGCGAATAGCGGGCCGCACATCTCGGCGCCGATCGGCACGCGGAAGAACAGCTTTGAGGTCGCCCGCGCCGCGCCCTCGGTGTCGACCGCCCACAGGCCGTCGGTACGGCCGGTGGCCTTCGGGCCCTGGCCGTCGGTCGCGACCCACAGGCGGCCGGCCGAGTCGACGGCACAATTGTCCGGCATGCCGAACCAGCCATTGGCGGTGGTGGCAGTCGAGAAGGTGGCGCCGACATCGGCCACCGAAGGATCGCCGCACTTCAGCAGCACTTCCCACTTGCCCTTGGTGGCGGCGAAGTCGCCGCCGTCCTCGACGATCTCGATGATGTGGCCGAAGGCGTTCGCCGCGCGCGGATTGGCGGCGTCGACCTGGTCGGCCTTGCGCTTAAAATTGTTGGTCAGCATGACATAGACCTTGCCGTTGCCGGCATTGGGCTGAATGTCTTCCGGCCGATCCATCTTGGTGGCGCCGAGCAGGTCGGCGGCGCGACGCGTCTCGATCAGAACGTCGGCCTGGCTGGCGAAACCGTTTTCCGCCGTCAGCGGACCTTCGCCGAACACGATCGGCATCCATTCGACCGAGCCGTCCTCGGCGAATTTGGCAACATGCAGCGTGCCCTCGTCGAGCAGGTTCATGTTGGCGGCGCGGTCGTTCGGATTGAACGTACCTTTGGTGACGAATTTGTAGACATAGTCGAAGCGTTCGTCGTCGCCGAGATAGAAGGCGACGCGGCCATCCTTGGTGACGATCGATTCGGCGCCCTCATGCTTGAAGCGACCCATGGCGGTTCGCTTCCTCGGCACCGAATTCGGGTCGTTGACGTCGACCTCGACGACCCAGCCGAAGCGGTTGGGCTCGTTCGGTTCCTTCGCGAGGTTGAAGCGATCGTAATGCGCGCCCCATTCATAGGCGCCCTCCGGAATGCCGAGGCGCTTGTAGTTGGCGGCCTCCTTGTGGCCTTCCGGCAACTCGCCCGAGAAATAGCCGTGGATGTTCTCCTCGGCCATCACATAGGTGCCCCAGGGCGTGACGCCGCCGGCACAGTTGTTGAGGGTGCCGAAGACCTTGGTGCCAGACGGGTCGGCATTGGTCTTGACGCGATCATGGCCGGCTACCGGACCGGACAGCGCCATTTCGGTGGTGGACATGATGCGGCGGTTGAGCTTGCCGTCACGCACCACCTGCCATTTGCCGCCCTCCTTGCGGATCTCGACGATGCTGCCGCCGTGCGCCGCCATTTCGACATCGACCTGCTCCTTGCTGAGCGGCGCCACCTCGGCGGCCTTCTTGCCGTCCTTGTCGACGATCTTGACGATGCCGGGGAACATCAGATGCGGGTTGGTGTATTCGTGGTTGACGACCAGCAGGCCATGCTCGTCCGAGCCCTCGATCGGGATATAACCGATATAGTCGTTGTTGTAGCCGAACTGTCTTGCCTGGGCTCCGGCCGTTTGTTTTGCCGGGTCGAATTCCGGCGAATCGGTAAAGAGCGGGTCGCCCCAGCGCAAGAGCACGTCGGCATCGTAGCCCGGCGCGACGTGGTGCTTGTCGTCGATGCCGGCCTCGAGCTCGTCGAATTTGAAGGCCGAGACCTCGGCGGCGCGCGCCTCGTCTGCCGCGACGAGCGCCAGCGGGCTCACGGTGGCGGCGATGGCCGAGACAGCCAGCGAACCCCTGAGGAAGTCGCGGCGCGAGAAGCGCGCGGCGATGATCTCGCCCATCGTACGGTTGTCGGTAGGATTGACGGGCGGGCCGTCATTCTCCTCAAGCTGGCTGGTACGGAAGCGAATCTCAGGTTGGGTCATGGGCTGTCCTCTGGCTCTTGAGGTGGCTGGAACGTGTAACCGGTCGAACCCTATAGGCGCCCGATCACATTTTCGTGACATCAGCCCCATTGAGCAATGCCAATTTGCCGGCTGATGACTGTTCGCCCACGCATTGGCGCCACACGAGGCCCACAACACACGGCGAGCAGACTCCCGAGCGCGCTCGGCGCAAGGACGCCAACCATGGCTGCGGGGCTTGCCTTGCGAGATTCCGCCTTCGATCCCGTCGCAGCGTAGCTTGCCCGACGCCATCAGCTTGACGGCTTCGCGCGCTTCGGAAACAAAAGCGGCGAGCGGCGCGGCGAAGGCCGCTTCGGGAGGGATGAACGTGAGTCTCTGGGGACTGGCGCAGCTTGGCGTTTCGACTGTGATTTTCCTCCTGGCCGCGATGGCGGCCAAACAATGGGGATTGGCGCCGAGTCTCGGCAAGATCGTGCTGACGCTGGCGCTCTATTCCGCCGGCAATCTGATCATGCTCAGGCTGATCCGCGAATTCGGCATGTCGGTGTCGTTCAGCCTGTCGGCAGTGATCCAGCTGGTCTCAGTCAATGTCGTCGCGCTGGTCTTCTTTGGAGAGCGCCTCAACACTTTCCAAGCGACAGGCGTCGTGCTGGCGATCGCGGCCGTCGCGCTGATCACGCTCGGACCCTATATGCAGCGGCTGTAATTGGAGCAGGCCCGGCATGAAATCGACCGCCAAGGCGCTGCTCAACAGAATAGAATTCCCGGTGCTTGCGGCCGGGCTGGCCATCGCCTGCGGGCTATGGGGCCTGGTGGAACTCATGGGCGTGGCGCGCGCCACGACTCCGCATGCGTTGGACACGGAAATCCTGCTCGCCTTCCGCCATGCCGGGCAGCCGGACAGCCCGATCGGTCCGCTTTGGCTGCAAGGCGCGGTGCGCGATATCACCGCGCTCGGCAGCACCAGCGTGCTGGTGCTGATCACGACTGCGGTGATCGTCTATTTTCTGCTGATGCGCCGACCGGCGACCGCACTGTTCGTGTTCGTTTCGGTGGCGGGCGGCCAGGCGGCGTCCAGCCTGCTCAAGTTCGAGGTCGACCGGCCCCGCCCCGATCTCGTCTCGCATCTCGTCAACGAGACCTCGCTCTCCTTTCCGAGCGGCCATGCGATGCTGTCGGCGGTGACCTATCTCACGCTGGGCTCGCTCGCCGCGCGTTTCCTACCGAACCGCAGGACGAAGATCTTCGTGCTCGGCCTCGCCGTGCTCACCACGGTGCTGGTCGGAACCAGCCGCGTCTATCTCGGCGTGCATTGGCCGTCCGACGTGCTTGCCGGCTGGTGCGCCGGCTTTGCCTGGGCCATGTTGTGCTGGCTTGCAGCGCGCCTGCTGCAGCGGCGCAAAGTGGTGGCGGACAGCGAATGAGTACTCATGTTTCAACTGTTTGTTAGGATGCTTGAAACATCATGATCTTTGGATTATCCATTGATACTGCAGACTCAGACAGGGGTTCTGGCCGATGATCACTGCCGCGCAGATGCGCGCCGCGAGGGCGTTGGCCGGTATCGACCAGAAAACGCTCGCCGAGCGCGCCGGGGTTTCGCTTCCGACCATCCAACGCATGGAAGCGAGTGAAGGTGTCGTCAGAGGCGTGGTCGATACGCTGATGAAGGTCATCCAGGCACTCGACGAGGCCGGGGTGGAGCTGATCGGCGAGAACCAGGCCAGCGAGCGCGGCGGCAGGGGCGTGCGTCTCAAGCCTGCCACGCCGCAGAACTCCCAAGGCTGAGCCGCACAAGAAGTCGCGACGGGCTTTCCTCACGCTCCTCAGAGCCTCGCGTGGCGACGCGCTGGTGCTGATGGCGACGTTCCTGATCGTCATCCTGCGCGATCTGACGGAAGGCATCGTCGTCGGGCTTCGCGCTCGGGTCGATCCTGTTCATCGATCGCATGGCCAAGTCCATCGCAGTCGAGGCCGATCTGCCGCTGGTGCCGGAGGACGTCGCCGATCGCGCCGCCACTTATGATTCAAGCCAGGCGGCAGACGCCGATACCGTCATCTATCGAATCTCCGGGGCCTTCTTCTTCGGTGCCGCCTTGACCGTCGGCGCCGTGCTCGACCGAATCGCAGACCAGCGCAAGAATTTCATCCTCGATTGCTCGGCGGTGCCGTTCCTCGACTCGACGGCGGCAAACGTCATCGGGGGTGCCGCGCACAAGGCCGGACGCGCCGGCGTGCGCTTGATCATCGCGGGCGCCGCGCCGCAGACACGGCGCATGCTGGTCAACCACGGCCTCAAGCAGCCGCTGGTCACCTATGCCGCCTCGATTCGCGACGCGCGGGCGCAGCTGAAAGGACAATCGCAGTCCGCGTAGAGCGACATGTTCTCTCAAACTGCCGCTTCGATCGGCTCCGCAAGTTTCGGGTTGGCGCGCGCCGCGATCAGGCAGCCGGCGACGATCAGGCAAGCCCCGGTCAGCGTGGTCCAGGCCACCTCCTCGCCGAAGAAGAACCAGCCGAGCGCGATCGCCCAGATGAAGGCCGAGTATTCCGTCGGGATGAGATATTGCGCTTCGGCGCGAGCGTAGGCCCAACTCATCAAGAATTGGCCGGCAAGCGACAGCATCGCCACCCCGACCAGGTGAAGCCACAGGTCACTCGGCAGCGCGACGGCGAGCCACGGCGCGGCGAGACCAAGGATGACCGCGATGCAGAGGTTCTGGAACAGCATGATCTCGACCGGCTTGGCCAACAGCGCCTGCCGCCGCGCGAGGATCAGATTGTAGCCATAGAACACAGTCGATACGAGCACCGCGGCCGTGCCCAGGAGCGCATCCTGCGAGTGGCCGGCCTGCCCGAACTGGCCGGCCAGAATGATCGCGACGCCGGCGATGCCGGCCAGCGACGCCCACACCGCCTGGCGCCGGATTCTCTCGCCCAGCAACAAGGCTGCGAGAAAAAGCGCAAACAGGGGCGCGACAAAGCTGAGCCCGATCGCCTCGGCGAGCGGCAATCTGGCGAGACCCCAAAAGAACGAAACCAGGACGATGCCGACGACCGCGGCGCGTAGCGCATGCAGCCCCAGCACCGGAAGAGCCGGCTTCGAGCGCGGCCCCGCCGACCAGGCGGCGCCCGCGATCAAGGTCGAGACTAGGCTGCGCCACAGCACGGTGTTGTACACACCGACCGCGATGACCAGGGACTTCATCGCCGCGTCCATCCCGGACAAAAGGAAGATCGCCAGTGCGCATACGAGCACCGGGATCATTGGCGACACGGCGGCGCCGGTCAGGCTGGATGTCTTCACGGCTTGGCCCATGTGACGGTTGCTGCCGGATATCCCGGAGCGAGCGGCTGAACCAGATGGCAGCCCCGTCGATATGGCGGTCCAGCCCCGATCGACCTCGTTCCCGCCGCAATCGTCCTCAGTCGAGCTTCAGCGCCGCGACCGCGCCTTCGTTCATCAGCGGAACATAGATGGTCGAGTTGCCGTCGGTGCCGATATCGGCGCTGCCCGGCTTGAAAGTGGCGATCGCTTCCGGCGCGCCGCCGCCCTTGTAGCGATAGAGCGTGCCGGTCATGTAGGCGGTGGCATAGATCGTGTCGCCGATGGCGATGACGCCGTCGAGGTCGGCAAATTTTGCGCGCCCGGCAGCGGCGTCACCTTCTTTCTGGCGACGTCGACGGCCAGCAGGCCGCCCGGCGCCGCCGTGCTGAAATCGGGCTTGATGCCCTTGCCCCAGGACGCGACGATCAGCCGGTCGCCATCGGCGAAGACGCCATTGGGCGAGGCGAGCAGCGCATCCTTGATGAACAGCTCCGGTTTGTCGCCGTCGATACGGTAGATCGTGTCGGCGAGCATATCCGTGACATAGACCTTGCCCGAGGCATCGGCGGTCATGTCGTTCAGGAAGACGGCGCCGGGCACATCGATGGTAGAGACCAGCTTGCCGCTGGCGAGGTCGACGACGCGCACCTTGGTGATGTCGGCGGCGTAGAGCTTGCCGCCGGCAATCGCCATGCCCTTGGGCGCGTCCATGCCGTCCACCCAATGGCGGCTGATGACCTTGCCGTCCAGCGACAGCAGCGACAAATAGCCGTTGCCATCAGCTTCGCCCGGATTGCCGACGATGTTGGAGACGACGATGCGCTTGTTGGCGGCATCGACCAGCGCCGATTCCGGCTGCTCGAAGCCGCCGGCGCGCCAGATCTCGCCGGCCTCGGCGGTGGCAGCCGTTGCGATGCCGGCGATGGCGAGAAAGGTCGAAGCGATGAGGTTTTTCATGATGCTCTCCTGTGTTGACGGCCAAGAGCTAGGTTTTTCGATACTTTTCCGGAAGCCAGTTCGAGCGTAGTATCGAGGAGCGATACGAATTCGCGCAAACGAGGTGCATTCCATGAACGGGCCGATCTTCGAGGCGCTGAAACGGACATTGAAGGCCAAGGGCCTGACCTACCGGGCGCTGGCCGAGCGCATGGGCGTTTCCGAGCCGACAGTGAAGCGCATCTTCCATGAGCGCAACTGCAAGCTCGATCGGCTGATACAAATCTGCGCCGCTGCGGACGTGGAACTGGAGAATGTGCTGGGCTCGATGAACCGGGGACCGGGACCGGCCAACCACGTCGCGCCGGAGATCGAGCGCAAGCTCGCCGCGCGGCCGGCGCTGCTCTTCGTCTTCATCATGCTGTCCGAAAAATTCACGCCCGAAGGCATCATGCGCTCACAGGGTCTCAGCGAAGCTTCGATGTTTCTTTATCTGCGCGACCTGGAAGAGCTTGGGCTGGTGGCGCTCGGGCGCGGCCTGTCGGCAAGATTGCTGGTCGAGACACCGATCCAGTGGGATTTCGAGGGTCCGCTGCGGCCGCATTTCGAGACCACCAACAAGAATTTTGTCGGCTGGGCGATAGCCCATCTTGAACGCGAAGCGACCTTCGTCAGCTTCTCGCGGCGCATGCGGCCGGAAACGGCGGAGATGGTGCGGCGCGAGGCGGAGGACTTGGCGGAGCGCGCCAGGCTGCTTGCCCATCACGACCAGCACACCACGCCGGAAGAGCAGCTCATCGGCTACAAATGGACCTTCGCCTTCGGCGCGACGCCGTTTCCGGCGATCATGCCGATCGGACCGCATCCGCGCGATGCCGGCGCTCGGACGGATGCCGGGGCGAAAGCAAGGCGGCCGCTGCCGGCGTAGGCGTCAGGCCGCGACCGGGCCGGCTTCCTCATGCGGCGGCGCGAGGTCGTCGCGCGCCTTGCGCGCGAGCGCTCTGGCCGAGCGCTTGGGGCTGTCGCCGAACAATTCGGCGGCATCGGCAAGACAGGTCTTGCTGAGGCTTTTTTCCGCACGCTTCAAGAG
>NZ_RZSV01000168.1:0-12584 GCF_004023205.1 Mesorhizobium sp. M1A.F.Ca.IN.020.03.2.1
GGCCTTCTCCCGTCTCGGCCTCGATGCCGCTTTTGCCCGGGCTGTCGGCGTCGTCGTTCAGCCCGGCGTCGAATTCGGCAATGCCGACATCATCGCGTATGCGCCCGAGAGGGCGACGAAGCTGGTCGCGGCCCTGGAAAGCCAGCCGCAATTCGTCTTCGAGGCGCATTCGACCGACTATCAGCCCGCGGAAGCTTTGGCCGCGCTCGTGCGCGACGGCTTCGCCATCCTCAAGGTCGGCCCCTGGCTCACCTTCGCGTTGCGCGAGGCGCTCTATGGCCTGAGCCACATCGCCGACGCGCTCGCGCCCGATCCCTCGCGCGAAAGCTTGCTGGCCGCGATGGAACGCATCATGCTGGCCTCGCCCGGCAATTGGCAGAAATATTATCCGGGATCGCCTGACGAGCAGCGCCTGCAGCGGCATTTCTCCTTCAGCGACCGCATCCGCTACTACTGGCCATTGCCCGACGCACAGCATGCGACCGAAGCGCTGCTGGCGGCACTCGGCAAGCGTGAAATTCCACGCCCCCTGATTAGCCAGTATCTCGGCCATCTCGATGCCGAGGTCGGCGCCGGTCGGATCACGCCGACCGCGCATGAGCTTCTGATTGCCAGCGTCACGCGCGTCCTCGATACCTATCGCAGCGCCACGATCCCGTAAGCCGGCGGATTAGTAGACAGGCGTCGCCATATGTTTGGGTGCCGGCCATTCGGCCGTGATCTCTGGCTGGACCGGCCGTTCGAGATAGGTTGAAAGCACCACATAGCTGCGCGTCGAGACCACGCCCGGCGTCTCGTAGATACGAGACAGCAGGCCTTCCAGCGCCCTTGTGTCCTCGGTGCGTACCTTGAGCAGCATGCAGGTGTCGCCGGCGACCGAATGGATCTCTTCCACTTCCGGGCATTCCGAGATCGCCATCAATTCCGGCGTCTTGCCCCAGCCCCTGGTATCGATGTGCACGAAGGCGAGCAGCGGCTTCTTCACCGCCTTCGGATCGATGATCGCCGAGGTGGCGCGGATGGCGCCGCTGCGCCTGAGCCGCTTCACCCGCTCATGCGCCGCCGGTGGCGACAGGCCGACGCGATCGCCGAGCTCGGCATAACTGATGGTCGCATCGTCGACCAGAACGCCTAATATTTTTCGGTCGATCGGGTCGACCTCACGGGTTGGCTGCTTGTTCCGCTGAACGTCATCTGTTTCTGAGTCCATTTGGAAATTCTCCATTGATGCTGAATTCAATTCGGTCATTATGGAGATATGTCGAACAGTGATCAATCAGCGATTCTGACTGCGGCGTCCCGTGCACCGATCCCGGCCGCAGCCTACCTGCTCACCGGGTGCATCGCCGTCATCGGCTCCAACTCACTGGTTCTCGGGCCAATAGCGCCCGCCGTCGCGGCATCCTTCGCGGCAAGCGTGCCGGCGGTGATGACGGCCGCCGCTGCCTTCGGCCTCGGCACCTCGGCCAGCGCGCTTTTTCTTGCCCGCTATATCGACCGGATCGGCGCCCGCCGCATGCTGCAGGGCGCATTGCTGTTGCTTGCGCTGGCGCTGGTGGGCAGCGCGCTCGCGCCGACGGTGGCGGCGCTGGTCGCGGCCCAGCTCGTTGCCGGCATCGCTGCTGGCGTCGCCATGCCGGCGATCTACGCCAGCTCCGCAGCGATCGCGCCGCCCGGCCGCGAGAGCGGAACGATCGGCGTCGTGCTGACCGGCTGGACGCTGTCCATGGTCGCCGGAGTGTCGCTGTCGGCGGTGCTTGCCGATCTGATCCATTGGCGGGCCGTCTTCGCCGCTGTCGCGGTTCTCGCCGCAACCGCTGTTGCCGGCCTGTCGGTCAGCTCGCTGCGCGACACCAGGAAAAGCGGTCCGGCACCGTCGCCGCTCGGCGCGCTGGCTGTGCCCGGAATCCTGCCGCTGCTGATCGCCTGCGGCGCCTTCATGACCGCCTTCTATGGCGTCTACGGCTATCTCGGCGATCATCTCCATGAAGGTCTCGGCGAGCCGGTCAGCGCCAACGGGCTGGCGGCGATCGCTTACGGGCTCGGCTTCGGCGCGGCGGCGCTGCTCGACGGCGTCATCGACTGTCTCGGCGCCCGTCGGGTCATGCCCTTCGCCTATCTGCTGGTCGCCGCCGTCTATGTGGCGATCGCCTCGGCCAGCGGCACCTTCGGCCTGCTGATGGCGACGATCGCCGTCTGGGGCCTTGCCAACCATTTCGGGCTGAACGTTCTGGTGATGCGGCTCACCGCGCTCGACGCCGCGCGGCGCGGCACGATCATGGGCCTGAACAGCGCAGTCACCTATTTCGCCGTAACCGTCGGCACCGCCGGTTTCGGCCCGCTCTACACCGCCCTCGGCTTCGCCAACTGCGCCCTGGTCGCCGCCTTGCTGATGCTGGTGGCGGCATCGGCCGCGGCGTGGCGCTCTGCCCGGCAATAGGCTTGCGTGTCGCTTCGCTCCTTGGCTAAGGCTGGCTTCCGAACCGCACCGGAGCCACCATGAAGATGACGCTCGAGATCACCGCCGAGCCCTTGCCGCAGGATCTCGCCCGTGTCGGCGAGGGCTTGACCGCCTTCAACGACAGCGATGTCGGTGCCTCGGGCCGGAAGACGCTCGCCGTCTTCGTTCGCGACGACGCCGGCGCGATCGTCGCCGGCATTTCCGGTTACACCGCCTGGGGCTGGCTCTATGTGCAATGGCTCTGGGTCGACGAAACCTGGCGTGGCCGGCACATCGCCGCGAGCATGCTGGACGCAGCCGAACGGGAAGCGCTGGCGCGCGGCTGCCAGGCCGCGTGGATCGACACTTTCAATCCGACCGCGGCCAAGGTCTATCAGCGCCAGGGCTACCAGCCGTTCGGCACGCTCGCCGATTTTCCGGTCGGCCGCAGCCGCATCTTCCTGCAGAAGAAGTTGTCTTAACCCGCGAGCTTTCCACCGCGCATCGGCTGCGGCACCCCGGTGGTGCTCGGAAAGCTGATCGGCAGGCCGCGCAGCACGCGCACCGCGAGGAACGCGAAGCATTCCGCTTCGACCGCGTCGCCCTTCCAGCCGAGCGTCTCGGCTTGCACCACTTCGACGCCGGCACGCTGGCCGAGCATCGCCATCATGGTCGGGTTGCGGCGGCCGCCGCCGCTGACCGCCAGTCGTCTTGGCCGGCGCGGCAACAGATCGAGCGCCTTGCCGACCGCCGAGACGGTGAAAGCCGTCAGCGTCGCCGCGCCGTCCTCCGCGCCGAGCCCGTCGGCCATGGCCGCGGTGAAGTCGAAGCGGTCAAGCGATTTTGGGTAAGGCTTCGTCAGATACGGATGCTGCAGCAGCCGCTCTAGCCTTGCCTCGTCGACCGTACCCGCGGCAGCCAGTCTGCCGTCGCGATCCATCTCGCCGAGGCCCTTCGCCTTGATGAAATCATTGACCGGCGCATTGGCCGGCCCGGTGTCGAAGGCGACGATGTTGTCTTTGCCGTCCCACCAGGTGACGTTGCCGACGCCGCCCAGATTGAGCACCGCGGTGTCGCCGCTGGCGTCGGCCTCTTTGAGCAGCGCCGCATGATACGCGGCAGCGAGCGGCGCGCCTTGTCCGCCGGCCGCCACATCGGCCGTGCGGAAGTCATAGGCGACTTTGGTGCCAAGCAGGGCCGCCATCAGCTCGCCGTCGCCGAGCTGGCGCGTGCGGCCGATTCGTCGCGGCTGCGGGGCGCGATGCAGCACCGTCTGGCCGTGGAAGCCGACGACGCCGATATCGGCCATCGTCATGCCCTGGCTTTCGACCAAATCCCTGACCGCCGCCGACTGCGCGCGCGTCAGCGCCTCCTCCGCCTCGCGAAAAATCGTCGGCTCCGGCCCCTCGAAATTCCAGACGCGTGCTTGGCGCAGGGTCTCTTCGAGCAGGGTGCGGATCGATTGCGGGTAGGGGGCCAGTGTGTATGTGCCGGTGTCGGCGATGCGCTCGCCGTCGGTTTTAATCAGCGCCACGTCGATATTGCCGTCAAGCACCGTACCGGTCATCAGGCCGACGGCCCAGATTGGTTCCATGGTCGTTCCTCGAATCGCCGCTGGACCACGTGTCGGACGGATCGGCGCGACAGGCAAGTCTTTCGGATGCGCCGGGACCTCTCACCGTGCACCGCCTTTGTGTTCGCACTGCCAAAACGGAGCAACCTGGTCCTTGCCTCTTGCCGCCGAAGGAGCGAGCTTGTGCGATTATCGACCTCAACTGAACAACGCGTACTCGCAGGAGGAACGACATGGCCGCCGATGTCGCAGTGATCGCCGGCGCTGGAGCTGGCCTCAGCGCTTCGCTGGCGCGGCTCCTCGGCAAGCAAGGTTTTCACGTCGTGCTGGCCGCCCGCAATGTCGACAAGCTCTCCGCGCTGGTTCAGGAGACGGGTGCGCGGGCGGTGGAGACGGACGTGTCGGATGCCGCCTCCGTCGCGCGGCTGTTCGAGGCGGCCGACAAGGCCGGCTCCCTCGAAATTGCCGTCTTCAACGCCAGCGGCCGCACGCGCGGCCCGATCACCGAGCTCGATCCGGAGGCGGTCAAGCAGGCCCTGCTCGTCGGCGCCTATGGCGGCTTCCTCGTCGGCCAGCAGGCGGCGCGCCGGCTTGTTGCGCGCGGCTCCGGCTCGATCCTGTTCACCGGCGCCACCGCGAGTCTCAAGGGCTTCTCCGGCTCGGCCGGCTTCGCCATGCCGAAATTCGGGCTGCGCGGGCTGGCGCAGTCGATGGCGCGCGAGCTAGGTCCGAAGAACATCCATGTCGCGCATTTCATCATCGACGGCCAGATCGAGCCGCCCGGGCAGGCGGCCGAGCCAGACCGGCCGGATCGCCGCCTCTCGCCGGACGCGATCGCCGAGACCTATCTCGCAGTCCACCGCCAGCATCGCAGCGCCTGGAGCTTCGAGGTCGAGATGAGGCCCTGGGTCGAGACGTTCTGACGATCCATTCCACGAACCGTGCAATAACGCGCCCCGACGCGAGACCGGCGTCATTGCGGCGGTGGTGGTGCTGATCGTGCTGGTCTGCGGCATCCAGTGGTGTGACCGGCTGGTCGCGTGGCTGGATCATCGCGGATAGGCGAAACGCGAGAAGCGGAAGTCGAATGAACGCAATTTGCCGCGAAAACCCGGAAATTGAGCGGCGGCTTGCTCCGTTTGCAACGAGATTGGTTGGCGCGTTTCTTCACCTGCAATGACGCGCATGTCATCGTGCGGCGGGGTCGCCAGAGCAATTCCAGGAAAAGGGCGCAGCGGTATTCCGTCCGGACTTGCGAAAAACAATCGGTTGCCGCCAAGAGGAAGCTGTCCATGGCCAGAATAATCCCGGTGCTCGATCTCGACCGACTGGAGCAGGGCGAGTCGGAACTGCGGACCTTCTTGTTTGATCTGCGCACCGCTGCTCGCGATGTCGGCTTCTTCTATCTCAGCGGCCACGGCATAACGCAGCCGGACATCGACGCGGTGCTCGATGCCGCACGGCGCTTCTTTGCCTTGTCGGAGGCCGACAAGCTCGCCATCGAGATGGTGAAGTCGCCGCAGTTTCGCGGCTACACGCGCGCCGGCGGCGAGCTGACCAGGGGCAAGGCCGACTGGCGCGAGCAGCTCGACATCGGCGTCGAGCGCGCGACCATTTCGCAAGGGCCGAGCGTGCCGGCCTGGACGCGGCTGCAAGGGCCGAACCAGTGGCCGGCTGCGTTGCCCGAACTGAAGCCGGCGCTGCTTGCCTGGCAGACCAAGGCGACGGAGGTAGCCATACGGCTGCTCAAGGCCTTCGCGCTGTCACTCGATCAGCCGGAGGACGCCTTCGACCCGATCTATCGCGGCGAGCCCAACCACCGCATGAAGATCGTGCGCTATCCAGGCCGCGACGCCACCGGTGACGACCAGGGCGTCGGCGCGCATAAGGATGGCGGTTTCCTCACCCTTCTGCTGCAGGACGAGAACAAGGGGCTGCAGGTCGAATATGATGGCAACTGGGTGAATGTGGATCCGATACCGCAAACGCTCGTGGTCAACATCGGCGAGCTGCTCGAACTCGCCTCGAACGGGTATCTGAGAGCAACCGTGCACCGCGTCGTCACACCGCCGCCAGGCGTCGAGCGGATTTCGGTGCCGTTCTTCTTCAGCGCCCGGCTCGACGCGACCATTCCGCTGCTCGACCTTCCGCAGGAACTGGCGGCTGAGGCGCGCGGGCCGGCCAGCGATCCCGACAACCCGCTCTTCCGAAACGTCGGAACCAATGTGCTGAAGAGCCGTCTGAGGTCGCATCCCGACGTAGCCCGGCAGCACTATGCCGATCTTCTGGAAAAGGCAGCGGCGGCCGGCTGAGCTTTGCCGCTGCCCGCGCGATATTTTTTCGCCTTTTGGCCAGTTTTTGGAATTCAGTTCGTGGAAAATATACCGCAACCGCCCCAAATAGAGGCCATCGCTCGGTGTTTTCCTCCCATTGCGCCGGGCGATGTTCCCCTCTGAAGGTGATGACCTTCATTTCTTGGCCGGGCCGCTTTCGCGCCCGGCCTTTTTCTTTGGAGCAGCGCGCAGCTTGCAAATTCGCGGAGCGAGGATTGCCGGTCAGATCGCACCAAGGGGCCCGAAATCCGAGACGATCCGATCGCCATGCCGGCATTCGACCGGCCGGATGAAGGAGCCCGACAGCACCACCTGTCCGGCCTCGATTTGCATGCCGTACTGATGCAGCCGGTCGGCGAGCCACACAATGCCCTTGGCCGGATGATCGAGCACGCCGGCACCGAGCCCCGTCTCCTCCACCTCGCCGTTGCGACACGATGGCGCCGATCCAGCGCAGGTCTGCCTCGCGCGGGCTGGCGTGGCCGCGCTCCTCCAGCGCGCGCAGATAGATCGCGTCGCTGGTCTCGTCGCTCACCTGCAGGCCGAGCGTGTCGACATAGAACGCGCGCGATAACCCCTTGAAGATCGCCTCGCCGGTCCGCTTCTTCTCCTCCGCGCTGCGGCCCCTGCCGATGCGGAAGTTCATGTCGATGAAGCCGTTCTCGGACAGCCGGTCCGCGATCGCATAGGCATCTGCACGGAAGGCGCCCACCCGCGCGGCGCCGGGCTCGAACAGGCCGCGTCTCGAGGATGATGCGTGAAACGAGCGCGCAAAGCTCGCTCATCTCGACCTTCGCGTCGAGATTCGCCGAATATTCGATCCCCATGTGGGGCAAGGGCTTGGCGACCGAATGTCAAGTGCTTGGTCTCCATGTCGACGGGGTCGTCGGGGATGGGATTGCCGCTCTCGGAGAAATCGCGGATATAGCTGCGAGCGAGCGTTAATTTCTGTTGCGAGTCGTACTGGACTGTAACTTTTCGGAGAGTTGACTCTGCTGCCGCCCAGCACCCGCCGTTCCCTGCCCATGGCTCTGCTTCGCGCTCGTGAAGTGATCATGGCGCATTTTCGTCCGATGCTTGCTCGCCACGACATCACCGAGCAGCAATGGCGCGTGCTGCGCGTGCTTGCCGAGACCGGTCCGCTGGAAGCGACCGAGCTCGCCAACCGCGCCTCGATCCTGCCGCCCAGCCTCACCCGCATCATCAAAGCACTGGACGAGCGCGAATTCATCACCCGCAACAAGGTCAAGGATGACGGCCGCCGCGCACTGCTCGCCATCAGCCCGGCCGGCGTGGCGCTGATCGAGGAGCTGGCGCCCGAGCGCACCGCCATCCACGACGCCATCGAGAAGCGTTACGGCGCCGAGCAGCACGAACGCCTGCTGGACATGCTGGAAAGCCTGATCGAGTCGGAGTCAGCGCCAGACTGACCCGACTAGCCACCGAAACTCCCCAGCGCGCTGGGCTGCATGTAGTTGCGCCCGACATAGGGTCTTGCTTCTGCCGTGTGGACCTCGAAGCTCTCGACCGCGCATCGCATGGTGCACGCCATCAATGCCGGCGTCGTCCAGGTCAACACCTATGGCGGCGCCGACATCACGGTACCGCTCGGCGGCTTCAAGCAGTCCCGCTTCGGCAAAGACAAGTCGCTGCACGCGATCGAGAAGTACACCGACCTCAAGACGGCGTGGATAGCGCTCGGATAAGCTCCCCTCGAGGGGAGGGTGGCCGGACTTTTGGAAATGCTCGCCCAAGCCGGCACGGCCGGTGTCGGCGCCTGGTTGCGCCAAGGTATACCCGATGCGACTGTGCTGGGTCGCCGTTATCGACGCTTACGCGAGGCCAATCTGATGCTCCTGGCTGTCCATCATGTCGCAATCATCTCCAGTGACTATGAGACCTCCAAGCAGTTCTACACGAACAAGCTCGGTTTCGTCGTTCTGGCCGAAAACTGGCGCCCCGAAAGGCAGTCTTGGAAGTGCGATTTGCGTCACGGTCCCATCCAGATCGAACTGTTCAGTTTCCCTGATCCGCCAAGCCGGCCCAGCAGGCCCGAGGCCTGTGGATTAAGGCATATTGCATTCTCGGTCGCCTCGGTCGAGGCAACAGCCGAGCTGCTTCGGTCGCGAGACGTCGAGGTGGAGCCCATCCGAACAGATCCATACACGGGACGATTGTTTACCTTCATCGCCGATCCCGATGGACTGCCGATCGAATTTTACCAGGACGCTGTTTGACGGTGAGGAATTCGGCCGCGAAATCCGCCGGTTGCGGAACGCGAAGCGACTGGTGGAGGAGGCAGATGATGAAGTCAGGCTCGGAGAAGCTGGGGCACGACGCCAGCTGCCATCGGGACGGCGTCGGCAGCACCTAACCATCTTCGCCGCAACGGGGAAGATGAGTCATGCCTCGCCGGTCAGCCGCGCCGAGATGAGCCTCGCCGCCCTGATCGCCGCCTCGCCCGGGGGCCGCCACCGCATCGTCTACGCGCGAGACAGGGGAGGCGATGGACAGCGTGCCGATCGGCTGGCCGTCAGCGCCGAGGATCGCCGCGCCTATGCTGTGCACGCCATCCTGGTGGGTGCGCGCCTGACGATGAACAGGGCAACGCAACGTTAGACAAGACACCAACTTTTCAGCGGCTGGAGCTACACCAGCGCGCCGCAAACAGGTATCTATCGTCGCGACATCATGCTTCGGGGGTCATGAGGGAGCGGCTTGCAGCTGGATTTGAAAACAATCGAGGCGCTCGCGCCCGACCAGGCTTCGCTGGGCGCCGCCGCCAAGCTGACCAAGCGGTCCAACTGGCCCCGTCTCGAGACAAACGAACAGCTGGGCCTCATCTGGGGCGAATGCCAGGGCTCGGGAGCGAATCCCTACCGCGTCGCATTCGATGCCCGCGACCACGGCTACAAATGCACCTGTCCATCGCGAAAATTTCCGTGCAAGCACATACTGGGGCTGATGTGGATCGGCGCCACCGCGCCCGCCAGCTTCGATCGGGTCGACCAGACGCCGGAATGGGTCAATGACTGGCTCGGGCGGCGCCGCAAGTCGGGCCAGCCGCCGACGCCGGCGCCGGCAAGCGCGGAAAGCAAAAGCATCGACGAGGCGTTGCGGCCCGAGCAAAGCGCTGCCGTAGAAGACGCCGCGGCCGCCGAGCGCCGCGAGGCGGCGCAGCGCAAGCGCGCCGAGGACACGCGAAGTGCCGTGTCGGCAGCGCTCGACGAATTGGATCAGTGGGTTGCCGACCAGCTTCGGCTCGGCCTTGCCGGTTTTGTCGACGCCAGCAGCGAGCGCTGCCGCCGCATCGCGGCGCGGCTTGTAGACCTCAAGGCGACCGCTTTGGCCGGGCGTATCGACGAGCTGCCCGCGAAACTGATGGCGCTGCGCAGCGAAGAGCGGCCGGACGCCGCTATCCGAGAGCTGGGTAAGCTGGTGCTGCTCGCCAAGGCCTGGCGTGCCGCGCCCGACGATGCCGAGCTGAAGCGCCTGGTCTCGACATCCGAAACACGCGACCAGATCCTTGCCAATCCGGATGCCGTCAAGGTCGAGAGCGACTGGGAGGTGCTGGGTGAGAAGATCGAGGCCCGTCGCGACGGCCTGGTCAGCCACGCGACCTGGCTGCTCGATCTGAAAAGCCCAATCCCACGATTTGCCGTCCTCCTGGACTTCTTCCCGGCCTCGGCCGGGCGCCGCTCCGGCGCCTTCGCGCCGGGGGACCGCTTCAAGGCGAGGCTGGTGTTCTATCCATCCCGAATTCCGCTTCGCGCACTGGTCGCAGAACGCCTGGGCGATGCGTCGCCCGGCAATTGGCCCGATTTTGCTCCGAACGCTGCCGGCGATCCGCTGGCCGCCTATGCAGCTTTCCAGGACGGCGCGCCGTGGCTGTCCGACTGTCCGATCCTCCTGCCGGCGGGCGCGATCGCGCTGGACGAGAAGGATGGCGCCTGGTGGCAGGCGGCGAACGATTCGCATGGCATCGCCCTGCCAGTCGCCGGCTCCGTCAACCAGACCTTGCTTGGCCTCGATCTGACAGTCACGGCAGCACTGTGGAACGGCGCCAGGCTCGAGCTTCTGGCCTCGCAAAGCAGCATCGGGAGGCTCGATCTCTCATGAACGAGCTCGAGCAGGCAGGGCTGGCGAGGCTTCGCGACAACTGGATTTCGGGCGGCGCCGCTTTCGAATTGGCGCCCGCCGAATGGAAGGAGTTCGCGGCTGCCTCCAGCTCGGACGAGCAGGAACGTCGGCTCTTGGCGATCGCCGCGCAGGCGCTGGATGTCGCGCTTCGGCCGGCGGCGCCCAAAACCTTGAAACGCCGTCAGCCGCTGCCGATGCTCGCGCTGCCGATGCTTCCTGATTGGCTGCGACCGTTGCTGCGTGCCGCATTGAAATACGCCGCTGATGCGAGGCTCAAGACCCGCGTGGCCACACTCGTCGCCAGCCGAGGCTTCGTGCTGCATCCGATGGATTGGATGCCTGCTGCGTCGGATCAGGAAAGCCCAGATATCTATGCTCCCTGGGTCGACTGGCAAGCAGGCGCGGATGGCGACAGGCAGTCTCGACGAGGACAACTCACCGCTGAAACCTGGGATGATTTTTATCCTGCCGCGCGCCGTACAGCTTTGGTCGAATTACTGCGCACCATGCCTGTCTTGGCGCGGACGTTGATTGAGACCAAGGGAGCGAGCGAGCCGGCGGAGGTCAGGCTTGCGCTCGTGGAGCTGATGCGCTTCGGCTTGAGTGCCGATGACATTCCATTTCTAAAGAGCCTGTCCGCCGATCGCTCAGGCAAGGTGCGCGAAACGGCCGGCCGTCTCCTGGCAAGGTTGGGTGAACGTAGCGATCCAGCGGATGGCGTGTCGAAAGATCCGATAGCCGAGCTCGCCGCTTTCATTGAGGAAGGCAAATCCGGCTTCATCCGCCGCCGCACCACCTACACGCCGATAAAACCCAAGTCGCCTGCGCAACAGTCGCGTCGCGCCGACCTGTTCGCGTCCTGTTACTTCGGCGATCTCATCGCCCAATTCGGCAAGACTGAGCCCGATTTCATTGGCGCATGGCAGTTCGGCGTCGATGAGGGTGCCGATCTCTTTCTCGTTCGAATGATCGCGGTGTCCGGCAGCGATGCGGCGGTCGCCTGTTTGGCGGATTTGCTTGTCGCCGCCGGCGGCAGGCTGGCGCTTCTCGTCCTCCAGCTCATGTCGCGCTTGGACAACGGCAGGAAGCGTGTCCTGATCAGGCAGATCCTCGATGATGGGCAAAATCTGGCCGCGCTCAACCTGGTCGAAGGCGCGCAAGCAGGGTGGCTGGAATGGAGCGACCTCGCAAGGAGCAAGACGATTCCAGCGCTGCGTTCCGCCGTCTCGGGTGACAACGACGTCATGAAACGAAGCGCCGAGCAGTATCTCGAGACCCTAGGCTTTCTGGCCAATCCGGAGGCGGCGGAAAAATTGATCGACGAGGTGATCGCCGCCGGCCTGTCGCCCGCTTCCCCATCCCTCGGCCTGCTGCGGCTCAATGCGGCGCTGGCCGGAAACCCTTCGCAATCCGACAGATGATCAACCCGGAGAAGATCGCATGAACGCAGCCATCCGCCTTCCGGCCGAGCAGGTCTATGCCTCCGAACTGCAGGCGCTCGCGCGCCACGACGACCACCAGAAGCCTGCCGGCTGGAGCCTGTCGCCCAAGGCTGTCCTCACTTACCTGATGGGCGGCAAGGCGGGCGACAGCACGCTTATCACTCCGAAATATGTCGGACGTCGGCAATTGATGGAAACCGCGGTGGCGACGCTCGCGACCGACCGGGCGCTGCTCCTGCTCGGCGTGCCGGGAACGGCAAAATCCTGGGTCTCGGAACATCTCGCCGGCGCCATCATGGGAAACTCGACGCTGATCGTGCAATGCACGGCCGGCACCGACGAGAATCAGATCCGCTACGGCTGGAACTATGCGCAGCTCTTGGCGAAGGGGCCGAGCCAGGAGGCGCTGGTGCCGACGCCGCTCTACCGCGCCATGCAGGAAGGCAAGCTTTGCCGCTTGGAAGAGCTGACGCGCATGGGCTCCGACGTGCAGGACACGCTGATCACCGTGCTGTCCGAAAAGATGATGCCGGTGCCGGAGCTGAACACCTCGATCTACGCGCAGCGCGGCTTCAACATCATCGCCACCGCGAACAATCGCGACAAGGGCGTCACCGAACTCTCCTCGGCGCTGAAGCGCCGTTTCAATGTCGTGG
>NZ_RZSV01000169.1:0-12576 GCF_004023205.1 Mesorhizobium sp. M1A.F.Ca.IN.020.03.2.1
GCGACCGCCGGCAACTGATGCGCGAGCGCGCTCAATAGGCGTTTTCCGTGTTGAGCAGGCGGACCGGCGTCAGGAACAGGATGCGCAGGTCGAACAGCATCGACCAGTTCTCGATGTAGTAGAGATCGTATTCGGTGCGCATGCGGATCTTTTCATTGGTGTCCATCTCGCCGCGCCAGCCGTTGATCTGCGCCCATCCGGTGACGCCGGGCTTGACCTTGTGGCGGGCGAAATAGCCGTCGACCACCTCGTTGTAGAGCAGGTTGTGCGATTGGGCGGCGATCGCATGCGGGCGCGGCCCGACCAGCGACAGCGAGCCGAACAGCGAGTTGAAGAACTGCGGCAGCTCGTCGATCGAGGTCTTGCGGATGAAGCGGCCGACGCGGGTGACGCGCGGGTCGTTCTTGGTCACCGTCTGCTTGGCGGTCGGGTCGGACCTGTCGGTATACATCGACCGGAACTTGTAGACCTCGATGACCTCGTTGTTGAAGCCGTGGCGCTTCTGCTTGAACAGCACCGGCCCCTTGCTGTCGAGCTTGATGGCGATCGCGGTGGCGAGCATCACTGGCGAGAAGACGATGATGCCGACAAGCGAGAAGATGATGTCGAAGCTACGCTTGGCGACCGAGTCCCAGTCGTTGATCGGCTTGTCGAAGATGTCGAGCATCGGCACGGAGCCGATGTAGGAATAGGCGCGCGGGCGGAACTGCAGCGCATTTGAATGCGCCGAGAGCCGGATGTCGACCGGCAGAACCCAGAGCTTCTTCAAAAGCTGCAGCACGCGCGATTCCGCCGTCAGCGGCAGCGACACGATCAGCATGTCGATGCGGGCGATGCGGGCAAACTCGATTAGCTCGGAAATGGTGCCGAGCTTCGGATAGCCGGCGACGATCGGCGGCGAACGCTTGTCGCCGCGGTCGTCGAAGATGCCGCAGATGCGAATGTCGTTGTACGGCTGCTTCTCGACCGAGCGGATCAGCATTTCGGCCGACTTGCCGCCGCCGACAATGAGCGCGCGGCGCTCCATGCGCCCGTCGCGCGCCCAGCGCCTGATCAGCCTGGACATCACCAGTCTGAGCCCGAAGATCAGCAAGAAGCCGACCACGAACCAGCTGCCGAACAGAAGACGCGAATAGTCCTCCGAAGCCTTCATGGCGAAGGCCGTGAGAGCCATCAGCGCGAAGGTGCCAGCCCAGACGAGGAGCACGCGGCCGAAATTGGCGAGGGGGCGCATCAGCGCCGCGATCTGGTAGCTGTCGCTGACGTCAAGCAGCACCACCGCCAGGAACGAAGCTGCCGCGATCGTCAGCGGATATTGCCAGGCGAGATAGTTGAAGAACCCGACATAGTAGAAATAGAGGCACATGCCTGACAGGAAGAGCACGGCGAATTCGACCATGCGCAGCACGCCGCTGACCATGATCGGCGACATCGTATCGCGCCGGTACTGCGAGGCGACCTGTCGCGCCACGTCATTGATGCCGGGCACTTGAGCTTCGGCCGGGCCGTCGAATTTGCGCACCGCCTCCATCGAAAAGCGGTGCGCGGGGTCGATCTCGTTCATGGGGATTGTCCGCGAGCTTCGCGCGAGTGAATAGCAAAAGAGAGCTAAGAAAGCCTTGAAACAACAGGTGGCTTTGAATGCGTATTGTTGCTTGCGACGACTGGCGGTTTTTTCACGCCTATTGCAGATTAGTAAATTCTAAAGCTTTAGCGCCGCGAAGTAAGCCTTCTCGATCTCGGCCGCCATCACGTCGGCCCCGAATCGCGCCTTCAACTCGGGGTTTTGCGGCATCAGCTTGCGGTAGGCGCCGCGATCGTCGAGAGCCGTTCTGAGCCTGTCGGCAAGTTGGCGGGCATCGGGTCGGATCAGGGCAGGGGAGTCTTCGCCGAAGATCTCGGGAATGCCGCCCACGGCGGTGGCAATCATCGGCATGCCGGCTGCCAGGGCCTCGAGCACGATATAGGGCATTGCTTCCGCGCGGGACGGGACGACGATCAGCTCGGCCAGGGCGAAGGCTTCTCTGGCCGGCATCGGCGGCAGGAAGCGGACGTGGCCCTTCAGTCCGAGTCGCTCCACCTGAGCGTGGTAGCGTGGCAGGTCGTCGCCGGCACCGACCATCACCGCGCTTAGCCGGCGTCCGAGCTCCCTGCCGGCGCGCGCCAGCGCATCGATAAAGATGTCCGGGCCTTTGAGATCGCGCATCATGCCGATGTATATGAGATCGGCCGCATCAGCCGCCGGCGCCACCGGTTCGAACTCGACGGCCCGCAGGCCGTTATAGACCAGCCTGTTGGGGATGGGCGGCTCGCCGACCTTCCGTCGATAAGTTGTCCGCTCGTAGTCGGAAACGAACAGAAGGCAGTCGCTGAAGCGGGCCATGAAACGCTCCAGCGCGAAGAACAGCTTGCCGGTCGCCGTCGTTTCGTCATAGTGCAGCGAGCCGCCATGCGGCGAATAAAGGCGGGCCACGCGAGACCTTGAAACCCGCAACAGTGAGCCGAACAGACGGGCATAGGCGCCACCCTTGGCGCCATGCCCGTGCAGCACGTCCGGCCGCAATTCCTTGATGATTTGATAGGTGCGCCAGGCCGCGGCGATGTCGCCCGGTCCGATATGGCGCTGCATGGGCGTGCGATGGATGCCGAGCGCCAGGCGCTCCTTCATCGCTCCGAACAGCCGCTCCTCATAGTCGCCGCCCGTGGTCGAATCGCAGACGATACCCACGGAATGGCCGGCGGCGACCTGCGCCTCGGTCAGGTCGCGCACATGCCGGAAGATTCCCCCGACGGGTGAGCGGAAGCAGTGGACGATCCGAAGGTGAGCCGCCACGTTGATTTTCAGAACAGGCGTTCGCGGACGTAGACGGTGTCGCCGGGCAGGAGCGGATCGGATGTCTGCACCCTGCCGGTCATCACCTTGCCGTTGATGTCGCGGGTGATGTCGACGCTTTCCTGGTTGGCGCGCGGTGTGAAGCCGCCGGCGATCGCGATCGCCTTCTGCACCGTCAATCCCGGCACATAGGAATATTGCCCTGCGGCGCCGACTTCGCCCATGACGAAGATCGGCCGGTAGCGGTCGATCTCGACCGAGACGTCGGGATCGCGCAGATATCCCTGGCGCAATTTATCGGCGATTTCCTTTTCGAGCTGCTGGGCGGTGTGGCCGCGCGCCGGCACGGCGCCGACGAGCGGGAAGGAGATGTAGCCGGATTGGTCGACGCTGTAGGTGTTGGTCAGCCCGTCCTGCTCGAACACCGTGACGCGGATCCGGTCGCCGGCGCCGAGTCTGTATGGCTGGTCGAGCACTTCATGAAAGGCGGCGGGCGCCGGCCGGTAACTGGAACAGCCGGTAAGCAGCGACAAGGCGAGCATGGCGCGAAAGAGATGAGCAGTGCTTTTCATGATCGGACACGAACCTTCGTCGCTCTCGCCACCGGTGAGGCGGCCAACCCCAGGAAGTGCGCCCGTTATCATCCTGTTAGGGTTAATGGTCGGTAAAGGATGGGCCTTAGACTCATCGGCTGCTGGCAAAAAAGCCAATTGTTCTATTGCTTTCGCAGGACGTTCTTTGAGTGCGTTCTAAAAAGTACGCATCCTGATCTTAACGGCTGCGTTACCATAGTTGTTTACGGTCCATCCTCGACTCAAAGTTCGGAGCAGGATGCATGTCCGTTCAGTCCGCGGCCGCAGATGTCGATGTCGACCTGAGACAGCTCTTCGCCAGCCTGGCGAGGAATTGGCTGCGCATTGTTCTCGTCACGCTTGTCGTCACCGGGCTGGCGTTTGCCTTCGCCTGGCTGGCCACGCCGCAATATAAGGCAGTGGCCAAGCTGGAGATCGGGCCGCGCGAATCGATCTTCACGCGGCCGGCCGGCACAACCAGCGACGACAAGCCGGCGACCGATGAGGAGGCTGTAGCCACCGAAGTCCAGATCATGTCCTCGCCCGATATCCTCAAGAAGGTTGCCTCGGACCTCAACCTGGAAAAACTGCCGGAATTCGACGAAGCGCTGAAGATGTCGGCGCTCAGTCGCGCGCTTGTGCTTGTCGGCCTGAAGAGCGATCCCTTCGACATCCCGCCGGAAGAGCGCGTGCTCAAGGCAATGCACGATAAGCTCAACGTCTACGGCGTTGAAAAATCCCGCGTAATTGCCGTTGAGTTCTCCTCGAACGATCCAAAGCTCGCCGCCCAGGTCGCGGACGCCATTGCGCAGGCCTACCTTGCCTCAAAAGGCAGTGCGAAGATGGAATCGAACACCGCCGCCACAGGCTTCCTCGGCCCGGAAATCACCGATCTGCAGAATCGGGTGAAGGATGCCGAAGCCAAGGTTGCCGCCTATCGCGCGCAATCCGACCTGTTGATGGGCGGCAACAATTCGGTGCTCGCGACGCAGCAGCTCTCGGAACTGTCGAGCGAGCTTTCCCGGGTGCGCGCCCATCGCGCCGCCGCAGAGGCGACCGCTGACAGCGTGCGCAAGGCGCTGCAGAATGGCGGCACGCTGGACAGCGTGCCGGAAGTTCTGTCTTCCGAGCTGATCCAGCGCCTGCTCGAGCGGCAGGTAGAGCTCAGGACCAATATTGCCGATCTGTCGACGACGCTGCTCGACAACCATCCTCGCATCCGGGCGCTGAAGTCGCAGCTTGCCGATCTCAATGGCCAGATCCGCAACGAGGCGCAGAAGATCCTCAAGGGATTGGCGACTCAGGCACAGACCGCCAAAGCTCGTGAGGACCAGCTGGTCCAGGAGGTCAACACGCTGAAAGCCGCTTCGGCCCGTGCCGGCGAGCAGCAGGTGGAGCTCGATGCGCTGCAGCGCGACGCCAATGCCCAGCGCCAGCAGCTCGAATCCTATATGGCAAGCTACCGCGAGGCGGCTTCGCGCGCGGACCGCAACTATCTGCCGGTCGACGCCCGTCTGCTTTCGAAAGCACAGGTGCCGACCGAACCGTATTTCCCGAAGATCGGCCCGATCACTGGTGCCGCCGCCGCCGCGTCGCTCCTGCTGATGGCGATCAGCACGCTTCTGAGGGAATTGTTCTCCGGCCGTGCCATGCGTCCGGCCGCCGGAGCCCGATTCGAGCCGATCGAACAGGTGGCGATGCCGGTGGCGCGCACCGAACCGGCGCTCGCCGATGCCGAAGATGAAGCTAGCGACGATTCGGTCGCTGACGAGCGGATCGGGCAGGGCACCGTCATGGAGGCAGCGCCTGCCGAGCCGGTAGATCCACCAGACCCGGCACAGCCCGAAGCGCGCCGGTCATGGCAGCCGAGACTTGGCGAGATCGATGTCGAGAAGGCGGCGGAAAAGCTGATTGCCTCGGGTGCCGCGCGCGCCATCTTTGTCTCCCCGGAAGGTGACGAGGCCGCCGCCACCGCCGTGCTGGTGGCGCGCGAAGTGTCGGATGCGGGCCTCCGGGTGCTCCTGCTCGATCTCACCGCCTCGGGCGCCGCCTCGCGCCCGATGCTGGACAGCGGACTGCTTCCCGGCATCACCAATCTGCTGGCCTCCGAGGCGCAGTTCAGCGACGTCATCCATCCCGATCTCTATTCGGACGCGCATGTGATTCCGGTCGGTACCGCCGATCCTATCCGCGCCATGCGCGCCGCCGACCGGCTGCCGATCATCATGCAGTCGCTGACCACGGCTTACGACCTCGTCGTCGTCGAATGCGGCCCTGCCGACGCACAAGGCATCAGCCGCCTGGTTGGCGATGGCACGGAAGTCTTCCTGTCGATGCTCGAAGCCGATGACGAGGTCACGCAGGCGGCGGTCAAGCTGATCGAGAACGGCTATCCGGACGTCACGCTAGTCACGCCGGTTGGCCATGAACCGGGAGATCCGTTGCCCGGACGCCGGTCGGCGGCCTGAACAGATATCGCCCGCGAAGCCCTCGGATTTGAGTCTCGGGCTGACGGACGACGGTCAGGCGTCGTCCTCGGCAACAATAGGGGCGGCCTGTCCGGCAGCCTTCCGGCGCAAGCTTTTGGTCAGTGTCCACACCGTCGGATTGTTCTTGATGAAGGCCTTCGCCCGCGCGCCTTGCCGCAGCCCTGTGGCTAGCACGCGACCTTTCAGCGTCAGCGGCATCAGCACCTCGAAATGCCGGACCTCAATGTCGCACCAGAGCCGCTTGTAGGGCTCGTCGCCGACCGAGAAATCATAGAGGTCGAAGCCTTGCTCGCAGGCTTCCTGGATGTTGTCGAAGAACAGGAAGTCGCCGGGGCTGGTGAAGGCGAGATCATCCTCGGCGATCGCGCCGAACTCGCAGATCAGGCGCTTGCCTGAGCGGCTGGAGCCGGTAACGGCGCGAAGTTTTCCCGCTACCTCCAGCCCGTGCAGCAGGAAGGATGGCTCCTGCTCGGCAAGCGCATCGGCAAACAGCGCCCGGAAGAAGGCGCGCACGCCTTCATCGCCGAACACGTTGGCGATGCCCATCTTGGCGAAGCGCGCCTGCTTCATGTCGAAGAAAGCGTCGAGCAACCTGTCAACCTCCTTGCGGCTTCGCCCCTCGATACGGCGGAAGCTGCCGACGGCCTCGAACTTGCGCGTCTGCGAGCGGTGCTTCTTGCGCTTCCGCTTGCCGCTCGCGCGGCTGAGTAGCGCCTCGAAGCCGCCATCGAGGTCGACGGCCAGCGCAAGGTTAGGGCTCGCAAAATTGGGCAACGCGGCGAGCGGGTTGGCGGTGCCGTCGAGATCGGGCAGCAGCCGCTCCAGCGAAACGAGGTCGATGTCGGGCCGTGCCGTGGCGATCGACGAGAGCAGGGAGCGGATCGCAGGACCGTTTACAGCAGGCAAAAGCCGCGGGTCGGTTGCGGGGAAATTGCCGTTGGCATGACGTCCGCCGGCGAGACGAGCGACGCGGAACGGGCCGTTTCGGACCACTTCCAGCGCCAGCGAAAGAGCCGGTCGACCCTCGATGCTTAGCGTGGCGACCGCCATATCGGCTTTGGTCTTGGCCGCCCAGTTGCTCACCCAGGACGCGCTCTGCGCCGGAGCAAACAGCGCCGAAGCGCAGAATTCTGCATAGCCCGCAAGACCCGTGCCATCGGTCACCGCCGCCGTCAGTCTGCCTCGGCTCGAGGCAGGCGCACGCGCCGGCGCTTCGTTGGCAGCGACGCGATTGCCGTCAAATGACGCGGCGGCGTCAACCATCCCTCAATCCTTAAGACGTATTGGTTGCAACCTGGGGTTCGCGTAGGTCCTTGGATGAGCCTAGACGCAAAAGGTGAAGGAATGATCGACGGGGCCGAGGCAATCCGGAAGCTGGCGTTGAACGTTGCCCGCTACACCGGTCTCGCTCCGCTGGCGAGGCCGTTTGTCGGCGGCATCGGTGCCATCTTGATGTTGCATCGCGTGACCGCGACGCCCGAGAAGCCGAACAGCGTCAATCGCCATCTGAACATCGCCCCTGCCTTCCTCGACAAGCTGATCGCCGACATGAAGGACAGGGGCTATGCCTTTGTTGCCCTTGATGAAGCGGTCAAACGCATCGGGGCGGGCGGCAAACACGGCCAGTTCGCCACCATCACCGCCGACGATGCCTATCGCGACAACATGACGGAGGCGCTGCCGGTATTGGAGAAGCACGGTGCGCCGATCACCATCTATGTCGCGCCCGGCCTGATCGACGGTGCGGTCGACCTGTGGTGGGACGTCATCGAGGGTATCGTCGACACCGGCTCGCACCTGACGCTGAAGACGAAGAGAGGATCGACGGTCGTCGATTGCTCGACACCCGGCCGAAAGATCCAGACGATTGCAAGGCTGAACGCATGGTTGACCCAAGAGGTCCCCGAGGAAAAGCAGGGCGCCGCGCTGCGTGAACTGGCGCGCTCCAACGGCATCGAGCTCGGCACCGGCCGCCCCGGCACCCTGATGAGCTGGGATGAGATTCGCAAGGTTGCCGCCCATCCGCTGGTGACGATCGGCGCGCACACCGTCAACCACCGCAACCTCAAGCGGTTATCCGAAGCGGAAGCGCGTCACGAGATCGGCGACGTCCGCCGTATCCTCATGGAACGGCTGGGGGCAGAGCCGCGCCATTTCGCTTACCCCTACGGTTATCCCAGCGCGGTTGGCTGCCGCGAGGTCGGCTTCGCTCGTGATGCCGGCTATGTCTCGGCGGTGACGACCCGGCATGGCGTCCTGAGAGCCGAGCATGCCGGCTTCCTGCATGCGCTGCCGCGCATTTCCGTCAACGGCCGCTACCAGAGCGTCGCCCACATCCGCACGATGCTGTCGGGTGTGACGACGCCGCTTGCCAACGCCGGCAAGATGGTCGTCACCATTTAGCCCGAAGGGGCGTCAGCATCTGTGGAAATAGCGGTAGGTGTCCGGCGCGTTCATCCATTTGAGCTGTGACGCAAGCCCGCCATGCGCGTTGATCCAGCCTCTGATGTCGGCAGCATAGGCATTCCACAAGACGGCGGTCATGTCGGTGCGGTGCGCCAGATGGAAGCCGAAGCTTGCCGCAGGCATCACGCAGATGCGGCTGCGGGGAATATAGCCGAGCAGCACCGTGCAGGCCGACTGGCATTTGCCGACGATGCGGACATTGACGCCGCGCGCGGCGAGCCCCTTCCAGCGCTGGCTGTACGCGGCGACGCTGCCGCCATGATCGTCCGACACGTTGATGGTTTCGGCGGCTGCCATCGAGGCCGCCATGCAGGCGATGATCAGGATCAATCCCGCGAACGAGGCTTTTGGCATGGCGCAAGCCCTCCCTGCCATGCGGTCAAGCCAGGCAAGTTAGTCCCAATGCGCAATCACGTATGAATCACGTTAGCGTTGGCGCGGCCGCGCTCAGCCCTTCTGAGGCGGCTCCATGATCAGCCATTTGATGATGCCCATCGCCGGCAGCACCCAGAGCAGGCCGCTGAGCAGGAAGAACAGGAAATGCGCCAAGGAGCCGTATTCGGCGAGCCTTGTGACCGCGATGGCCGAGGCGATCAGCGCGTAGATGACGACGAGCGCCACCAGCAGAATGGTTCCGATCAGCTTTTTCAGGCGAATGGGCATGTCGCGGTCCCGTTGACCCGCCTCGCTTAGGCCGATTGGGGAGCGGGCGCAACCGCCGCGGGCCGGCGCGACGGCGTGCCGCGCTGTCCGGTCTTGCCAGCCGGGCGGCCATGGTCCACCAATCCCGCGATTTCAACTGCCGGGAAACTCCCATGGCCGCCATAACCACCACGGCCCCAGACGCCGCCCGCGATCGCGATCTCCACAACCGCGCGCTGGTGCGCGGCTGGCTTTATTTCGTGCTGGTCGTGCTGGCCGCGCTGGTGCTGGTCGGCGGCGCCACAAGGCTCACCGGTTCCGGCCTGTCGATCACCGAATGGCAGCCGATCCATGGCGTGATCCCGCCGCTCAACGATGCCGAATGGCAGGAAGAGTTCCAGCGCTACCAGCAGATCCCCCAATATACAGAGCTCAACAAGGGTATGAGCTTAGAAGCTTTCAAGTCGCTCTTCTGGTGGGAATGGGTGCACCGCATCCTCGCCCGCAGCGCCGGCGCGGTCTTCGCATTGCCGCTGCTGTTCTTCTGGGCGACGCGCCGCATCGAACGCGGCCTCGGGCCGAAGCTTCTAGGTATACTTCTGCTCGGCGGCCTGCAGGGGGCCATCGGCTGGTGGATGGTGGCCTCGGGTCTAGTCGACCGTGTCTCGGTCAGCCAGTACCGGCTGGCGACGCATCTGACGCTCGCGGCGCTAATCTTCACCGCCACCATGGTTGTCGCGCGAGGATTGGCGCCGCACTCCGAGCGCGCCGCCGACCGCTCGACCCAGCGGCTTGCCGGCGCGATCGTGCTCTTGGCACTGATCCAGATCTATCTCGGCGGCCTGGTTGCCGGCCTCCACGCCGGCCTCTCCTACAACAATTGGCCGCTGATGGACGGCAAGGTGATCCCGGCCGATCTCCTGCTCTTGAAACCTGCCTGGCTGAATTTCTTCGAGAACCCGAAGACGGTGCAGTTCGTGCACCGGCTCGGCGCTTACACGCTCTTTGCGGTGGCGCTCTGGCACATGATCGCCACCTGGCGGCGTCAGCCCGGCACTACGCATGCCCGCCGCGCCACGCTGCTGTTCCTGCTGGTGCTGGCGCAGGCCTCGATCGGAATCGGCACGCTTTTGATGCAGGTGCCGCTGCATATGGCGCTCACCCATCAAGGCGTCGCGCTGATCGTGCTCGGCTTCGCCGCCGCGCACTGGCGCGGCACCAAGGGTGCCTATCCGCTGCCGACCGAGATCGCCGTCAGAGGCTGAGGCGCGCCTTGCGCATCGTCGCTCAGTGCTTGATGCCGAGCATCAGGTCCAGATTCTGCACGGCAGCGCCGGAAGCACCCTTGCCGAGATTGTCGTAGACGGCCAAGAGCAGCGCCTGCGCCCGCTCGTCATTGGCGAACACATAGACCTTCATCCGGTTGGTGCCGTTATAGGCCTCCGGATCGATCTCCGGCATGCGCTCCATATGCGTATAGGGCGCAACCTCGACCACGCCGCCGCCGACCGACGCATAGTGATCGGCGATCGCCGCATGAAGCTCGGCGCCGCTCGGTACACGGTCGAGGCCGCCCAACTGCAGCGGCACCACCGTGATCATGCCTTGCGCGAAATTGCCGACGGCGGGCTGCATGATCGGATCGTGCGACAGCTTCGCGTAGGTCCTGAGCTCCGGCACATGCTTGTGCTGCAACGTGAGCCCATAGGGTAGGAATTCAGGCGCGTCCTCGCCCTTGCCGACATAGTCCTCGATCATCGGCCGGCCGCCGCCGGAATAGCCGGAGATGCCGTTGACGGTGACGGGGAAATCGGCAGGCAGCAGGCCGGCCGAGACCAGCGGACGCAGCGTAGCGATAGGGCCCTGCGGCCAGCAGCCGGGATTGGCGATGCGTTTTGCGCTGGCGATCTTGTTGGCCTGATCCTTGTCCATCTCGGCAAAGCCATATTCCCAGCCTTCGGCCACACGATGCGCGGTCGAAGCGTCGATGACCTTGGTCGTATCGTTCTCGATCAGCGATACGCTTTCCTTGGCCGCGGCATCCGGCAGACAGAGGATCGCGACATCGGCGGCGTTGAGGAATTCGGCCCTGGCCGCGGCTTCCTTGCGGCGATCGGCGGGAATGGAGATGATCTCCAGGTCGCCGCGGTCGGCCAGCAGCGCCCTGATCTGCAGGCCTGTCGTGCCATGTTCGCCGTCAATGAAGATTTTCGGTTTCATCGGTTGCCAAAATCCCTGCAATTCCAGAGCTATATGCCTTGCGCGTTATGTAGCACGGCATGAGTGCCGTTGTTCAGGTCGTCGAGCCGCGCCTTCCTTTCGGCCACCAGGCCGAGATAGTGCATGGCGATGATCGATCCGGCGATCGCCGTAATATCGGCATGATCATAGGCCGGCGCAACCTCGACGACGTCGGCGCCGACGATATCGATCTGGCCGAGTTGGCGCAGCGTCGAAAGCATCTTGGCCGAAGACGGGCCGCCGGCCACAGGCGTGCCGGTGCCCGGCGCGAACGCCGGGTCGAGGCAATCGATGTCGAAGGTAAGATAGGTCTTCCTGCCGCCTGTGCGCTCCACGATCGCGTAGGCGATGTCGGAGGCGCGCATCTCCTCGACTTCATGGCCGTAAATGATCTTGATGCCGAACGTGTCCGGCGCATGGGTGCGGATGCCGATCTGGATCGAGCGGTCTGGATCGATGACGCCTTCTTTGACCGCGCGGGCGACGAAGGAGCCGTGATCGATGCGCCTGCCGTCGTCCGGCCAGGTGTCCTGATGCGCGTCGAACTGCACCAGGGCCAGCGGCCCATGGATCGCTGCATGCGCCTTCAGCAGCGGCCAGGTGACGAAATGATCGCCGCCGAGCGTCAAAAGAAATGCGCCTGAGCTCAGGATCTTGGCCGCCTCGCGCTCGATCGTACCGGGCGTCTTCTGGTGGTTGCCGCTGTCGAGCAGGCAATCGCCGTAGTCGACCACGGCGAGCTGTTCGAACAGGTCGCGCGAGAACGGATATTGCGGATCGTTGTCGAGGATCGCCGAGGCGCGGCGAATCGCCTGCGGCCCGAAGCGCGCGCCGGGACGATTGGTGACCGCGGCGTCGAAGGGAATGCCCCACACGACGGCGTCCGCGCCCTTCGCATCCTTGGTATATTTGCGCCGCATGAACGACAGCGCACCGGCATAGGTCGGCTCGAGCGACGCCCCCGTTTTGGAACGGGCGGTGAAGGCGTGGTCGATCTCTTGGTTCGCCATTACGGGTCCTCGGTTGTCATCGGGGAGCCACAACTACAGAACCGGCACGCAACTTGCCAGTCACAGCTTGCCGATATCGAGCGGCGCTCGAGGAGTGCCACGGCAACACAGGATTTGTCTCGCCATGACGCCTCGCCAAACAAATTTGAGCAAACAGCTAGCCGGCTTCGTTCACCTCCCTGTCATGGGCATCGCCTAACCGGGTCCCGACCCGGAACGGAGCGATTCCCCGATGCGAACACTCTGGCTGAGCCTTCTTCTGTCCGCCGCGCTTGCGACTGCCTCGAGTCAAACCTTAGCCGGTGAGACGCGCGCCGCCCAAA
>NZ_RZSV01000016.1:0-4931 GCF_004023205.1 Mesorhizobium sp. M1A.F.Ca.IN.020.03.2.1
TTGTTGACCAGCGGCCCCATCTGCGTTTCCGGATCGAGCGGATCGCCGATGCGGATCTTTTTGGTGCGCTCGACCAGCCGCTCGACGAAGCGGTCATGCAGGCCCCTCTGCACGAAGACGCGCGTGCCGTTGGAGCAGATCTGGCCGGTCGAATAGAAATTCCCGAGCATGGCGCCGCCGATGGCATTTTCGAGATCGGCATCGTCGAAGACGATCAGCGGCGACTTGCCGCCGAGCTCCATCGTGGCGTGCTTCATCTTCGAGCCGGCAAGCGACAGCACCTTGCGGCCGGTCGGTACCGAGCCGGTCACCGAAACCTTTGCCACGACATCATGGCCGACGAGGCCGGCGCCGACGTCGCCATAGCCCTGCACGACGTTGAACAGTCCGTCGGGCAGCCCGGCCTCGCTGTAGATCTCGGCCAGCGCCAGGGCCGAAAGCGGCGTGTTCTCCGACGGTTTGAACACCATGGCGTTGCCCATGGCTAAAGCCGGCGCAGATTTCCAGCCGGCGATCTGGATCGGATAGTTCCAGGCGCCGATGCCGACGCACACGCCGAGCGGCTCGCGCCTTGTATAGGCAAACGGCCCGCCGAGATCGATCATCTCGCCGTTGAAGGCGGCGACCGCGCCGGCGAAATATTCCAGGCAATCGGCGGCCGAAGGCGCGTCCGCTACCAGCGTCTCCTGGATCGCCTTGCCGGTGTCCAGCGTCTCGATGCGGGCGAGATCGGCATTGCGCGCTCGCAGAATGTCGGCAGCACGGCGCAGGATGCGGCCGCGCTCGACAGGCTTCAGCCGCGCCCAGGCCGGTTGCGCCGCGCGCGCGGCTTCGATCGCCAACTCCAGCACGTTCGGCGTCGCCGAATGCAGTGTGGCGATGGTCTCGCCGGTTCCCGGATAGATCACCGGCAACGGCGCGCCGCCGTCGTCCTCGATATAGCGGCCGTTGACGTAATGCGATGCCGTGGGCTGGGCGCGCATGGTCTTCTCCGTTCGTTATTGCTGGGCGGGGAGGGCGCCCGCCGGATCATGCGCTATCTGTCGGCCACCTGCCAGCGCGGATTGATCCAGGGTTCCTGGTTGGAAGGCGCCAGCGGCGTGCGGCCAAGGATGTGGTCGGACGCCTTCTCGCCTGTCATGATCGAAGGCGCGTTGAGATTGCCGTTGGTCACCCGTGGAAAGATCGAGGAGTCGGCGACGCGCAGGCCCTCGACGCCGATGACCCGGCATTCCGGATCGACGACGGCGGTCAGATCGTCGGCGCGGCCCATCCTGCAGGTGCCGCAGGGATGGTAGGCGCTCTCGGCGTGCTCGCGGATGAATGCGTCGAGCTCGTCGTCGGTCTGCACATGGCTGCCCGGCGAAATCTCCTTGCCACGGAAGCCGTCGAAGGCCTTCTGGCCGAAAATCTCGCGCGTCAGACGGATGCAGTGGCGGAACTCGCTCCAGTCGTCCGGATGCGACATGTAGTTGAAGCGGATCACCGGCTTCGCCTTCGGGTCGGGGGAGCGCAAAGTTACCGAGCCGCGCGACTTGGAGCGCATCGGCCCGACATGCGCCTGGAAGCCATGCGACTTCGCCGCCGCCTTGCCGTCGTAACGCACCGCCGCCGGGATGAAGTGGTACTGGATATCTGGGTAGTCGACGCCGGCCTGCGAGCGCACGAAGGCCGCGGCTTCGAAATGGTTGGTGGCGCCGAGGCCGGACTTGAAGAACAGCCACTGCGCGCCGATCATCGCCTTGGAGAAGGGGTTGAGCACCGAGTTCAGCGTGATCGGCTTGGTCGCTTCCTGCTGGATATAGAGCTCCAGATGGTCCTGCAGATTGGCCCCGACGCCCGCCCGGTCGGCGATCACCTTTATGCCGTTTTCCTGCAGATGCGCGCCGGGGCCGACGCCGGACAGCATCAGGATCTTCGGCGAATTGATCGACGAGGCCGCGACGATCACCTCACGTCGCGCCTTAACGACCTGAATCTGTTTGTTAGCTTCGATCTCGACGCCGATGGCGCGTTGATTCTCTATCACCACGCGGCGGGCGAAGCCCTTGACCAGACTCACATTCTTTCGCCTGAGAGCCGGCTTAAGATACGCGTTCGCGGCCGACCAGCGGCGGCCGCGCCAGATGGTCTGCTCCATCGGCCCGAAGCCTTCCTGCTTCGATCCGTTATAGTCGTCGGTGAGCTCGAAGCCGGCCTGCCGGCCCGCCTCGAGGAAGGCGCCGTAAAGCGGGTTCTTGCGCGTGCCGCGCTGCACATGCAGCGGGCCGCCCTGACCGCGCCAGCCGTCCTCGCCGCCGTCGGAATCCTCCATGCGCTTGAAATAGGGAAGCACGTCGGCGAAGCCCCATCCGGCAGCACCCTGTTCGGCCCAATGGTCGAAGTCGCGCGCATGGCCGCGAACATAGACCATGCCGTTGATGGAGGACGAACCGCCGATCACCTTGCCGCGCGGGGTGGCGAGCACGCGGCCGCCGAGATGCGGCTCTGGCTCGCTGGCGAAGCCCCAGTCGTAAAGGCTCATGTTGAGCGGGATCGACAGCGCCGACGGCATCTGGATCAGCGGCCCCATATCGGTGCCGCCGAACTCGATCACGATCACCGAATGCTTGCCGTCTTCCGACAGCCGGTAGGCCATGGCCGAGCCGGCGGAGCCCGATCCGATGATCACGAAATCCGCTTCAAGCATTGTTCATATGCGCCATAAAGTCGGCGAGCGAGACATTGCCGCCGGTAGCCACCACAAGGACGGTTTTGCCCGCTACATCCACCTTGCCGCCGAGCAGCGCGGCAAGCGAGGCCGCGCCCGAAGGCTCCAGCACCAGCTTCAGCCGCTCGAAGGCGATCTTCATTGCATCCCGCACCGCGGCATCTTCGACGGTGACGCCGCGAACGCCGGCAGCACTCACCGCCGCGAAGGGCGCCTCGCCTGGCTTGCGCGCCATCAGCCCGTCGCAGATCGATCTCGGTCCGATCGGCATCGTCTCGATCGCGCCATGCGCCAGCGACGAGCCCATGCCGTTGAAGCCTTCCGGCTCGACGGCGATGATCTCGGTTTTCGGCGACAGATAATGGAAGGCGAGCGAAACGCCGCCGATCAGGCCGCCGCCGCCAACCGAGCAGAACACCAAATCGGCGTGGGCCTTCTTCGCCGCCAACTGGTCGAGCGCTTCCAGCCCGGCCCCTGCCTGGCCGGCGACGATCTCGGGATCGTCGAAGGGATGCAGCAAGATGAGCTGCTCGGTCTCGGCGATCTCGCGCGCCTTGGCGGCGGCGACTTCCTCGCGGGCACGCTCGCCATGATCGGTCAGCACCACGCGCGCGCCATAGCCGGCGGTCGCGTCGCGCTTGGCGGCAGGCGCGTCGATCGGCATGACGATGGTGACGGGAATGCCGAGCGCCTGGCCGGCAGCCGCAAGCCCTTGCGCGAAATTGCCGGAGGAATAGGCGACCACGCCCTTCCTCGCTTCGTCCGGTGACAGCCGCTTAAGGCGCCAATAGGCGCCGCGCACCTTGAAGGACCCCGCCCATTGCAGCGATTCCGGCTTGACGAACACCCGCGCGGCGCCGGCTTCCCTCGCAAGTGCGGGCGACTCCAACAGCGGCGTGACTTGCGTCGCCGTCGAGGTCACCGCATAGGCCTGCTTCAGGCGGTCGAGGGTGGGAACCAGAACGTCTGCCATCATTCGCCTCGCGGATATCGTTTGCTCTCTTCGAGGTTGTCGAGATTCATGTGATTGCGCATGTAGCGCTCCGAGGCTTTCTGCAGCGGCTGGAAATCCCAGGGGTAATAGGCGCCGTTGCGCAGCGCCGGGTAGACGACCCAGCGGCTTGCCTGGCTTTCGCGCACCGCGGCATCGAACGCGGCCATGTCCCAGCGCGCCCGGACCTTTTCCATGAACGCCGCCACCAGGGCAGCGTTCGCCGGATCCTCAGCGAGGTTGTTCCGTTCGAGCGGGTCGGCCTCCAGGTCGAACAGCTGCGGCGCGTCGAGCTCGCAATGGACGAATTTGTATTTGCCGTCGCGGATCGCGGCCAGCGGCGCATAGGAGCCTTCGGCGGCATATTCCATGACAACGGGTGCGGTGCGCGGCTTGCCGCCGAGCAGCGGCAGCAGCGACTGGCCGTCGGTCCACGGCGCGATTGCAGCGATATCAATGCCGGCGAGGTCACAGACCGTCGGCGTCACGTCGAGATTGGAGACGGGCGCCTCGATGAGGCCGGCTGGCACGCCGTTGCCGGCGATCATCAGCGGCACGCGCGCCGAGCCCTCGAAGAAGCTCATTTTGAACCACAGGCCGCGCTCGCCCAGCATGTCGCCGTGATCCGAGCAGAACAGGATGATGGTGTCGTCAAGCATGCGAGTGCGCTTGAGGACGTCCAGAAGCTCGCCGAGCTTATCGTCGACATAGGAAATGTTGGCGAAATAGCCGCGCCGGGAACGGCGCACCTGCTCGAGCGTGATCTCGAAGGACTGATAGTCGCTTGCCCGGTAAAGGCGCTGCGAATGCGTGTCCTGTTCGTCATGCGGGATGAACGGCGTTTCGGGATCGAGCGTCTGGCAGTTCTCGTAAAGATCCCAGTACTGCCTGCGCGCGACATAGGGATCGTGCGGGTGCGATAGCGAAACGGTAAGGCACCAGGGCCGATGTCCCGCATCGTCCTGCTCGCGCGAAAGCTGGTACAGCTTTTGCTCGGCCAGAAACACCACCTCGTCGTCATACTCCATCTGGTTGGTGGTCTCGGCAACGCCGGCGCCGGTGACCGAGCCGAGATTGTGATACCACCAGTCGATGCGCTCGCCGGGCTTGCGGTAATCCGGCGTCCAGCCGAAATCGGCCGGATAGATATCGGTGGTCAGCCGCTCCTCGAAGCCGTGCAACTGGTCCGGTCCGACGAAATGCATCTTGCCGGACAGGCAGGTGTAATAG
>NZ_RZSV01000016.1:4941-46525 GCF_004023205.1 Mesorhizobium sp. M1A.F.Ca.IN.020.03.2.1
GAGCGCAGATGATGCGCGAAGGTCGGGATCGAGGACGAGAATTCGGCGGCGTTGTCATAGACCCCGGTGCGCGACGGCAGCTGGCCGCTCATGAACGAGGCCCGGCCGGGCGCGCAAAGCGGCGAGGCGGTGTAGTTGTTGGCGAAACGCGCCGAGCGGGCGGCGAGCGCCTTGAGATGCGGCACGTGCAGGAAATCCGCCGGGCCGTCGGGGAAGAGCGTGCCGTTGAGCTGATCGACCATGACGATCAGGAAATTGGGTCGTTCGGTGGTCAAGGCAGGCTCCGTCCGCTGAGCTTGGTTTCGAGATAATCTTCGACGAGCGCGATCGCTGTCTGCGCATCGGGCACGCCGTCCTTCAGCGCGCGCCGAATGTAGAGTCCGTCGATCAGCGCCGCCGTCGCTTCCGCAGCGCGGTCCGCTTCGGCCCTCGGCAGAATGCCGGTCAGCCCGCTCATCAGGTTGGAATTGAGCCGCCGCGCATAGAAACGAAGCAGCCGCCGCAACTCGGTCGATTTCTGCGCCTCGACATAGAAGGCGAGCCAGGCCGCGATGATCTCCGGCTGGAACTGCTCGTCGGAGAAACTGACCGCAACGACGGCCGAGACGCGCTGGCGCGGTGTCGCGGCGACGCGAAGCGCTCGTCTTGTATCGATGTTGAGCTCGGCAAGGATGTGCCGCATCGTGGCGAAGAGCAGCTCGTCCTTGGCGCCGAAATAGTGATGGGCGAGCGCCGACGACACGCCGGCGCGGCCGGCGATCTCCGACATGGTCACGTCCAGCGAACCGCGCTCGCCGATTGCCGAGATCGTCGCGTCGATCAGCGCCTTACGGCGCAGCGGTTCCATTCCGATTTTCGGCATGCGAGGGGTCCGGTTCGAAGCGAGATTATTTTTTATTGACGCATCAATCAATAAAAAATCGGCATCGGATCAATCGATCGTATCGCTCTGGCCAAATCCCTTCGGCTGGAAAACGGTTCACTATTGAACAATATTGAATGTCATGCCGCGACCGGACGTGCTAGGCTGCGCGGCAGATGGAGGCTGTCATGACCGCATGCATCGTCGGCTGGGCGCATTCGCGTTTCGGCAAGCTCGAAGGCGAGACGCTGGAGGGCTTGATCACCAAGGTCGCCGTGGACGCGCTCGATCATGCCGGCATCGGCCCTGACGATGTCGACGAGATCGTGCTCGGCCATTTCAACGCCGGCTTCTCACCGCAGGATTTCACCGCGAGCCTGGTGCTGCAGGCCGACGACCGGCTGCGCTTCAAGCCGGCGACGCGCGTGGAGAATGCCTGCGCCACCGGTTCGGCTGCCGTGAGACAAGGCGTCCGCGCCATCGATTCCAACGCCGCCCGCGTCGTGTTGGTGGTCGGCGCCGAGCAGATGACCACCACACCTGGGCCCGAGATCGGCAAGAACCTGCTGAAAGCCTCCTACCTGCCCGAGGATGGCGAAACGCCGGCCGGCTTTGCCGGCGTCTTCGGCAAGATCGCGCAGGCCTATTTTCAGCGCTATGGCGACCAGTCGGATGCGCTCGCCATGATTGCCGCCAAGAACCACAAAAACGGCGTCGACAATCCCTATGCCCAAATGCGCAAGGATTTCGGCTACGAGTTCTGCCGTCAGGAAAGTGAGAAGAATCCCTTCGTCGCCGGTCCGCTGAAGCGCACCGACTGCTCGCTGGTCTCGGATGGCGCCGCCGCGCTCGTGCTCACCGACACCGCGACGGCGCTGAAGATGCGCCGCGCCGTGACCTTTCGCGCCAATGAGCACGTCCAGGATTTCCTGCCGATGTCGAAGCGCGACATCCTTTCCTTCGAGGGCTGCGAGCGGGCTTGGGGCCAGGCGCTGAAGAAGGCCGGCGTCACGCTCGACGACCTCTCCTTCGTCGAGACGCATGACTGCTTCACCATCGCCGAGCTTATCGAATACGAGGCGATGGGCCTGGCGGAGCCCGGCGAGGGCGCGAAGCTCGCCCTGGAGGGCGTCACGGCCAAGGACGGCCGGCTGCCGGTCAACCCGTCCGGCGGGCTGAAGGCCAAGGGCCATCCGATCGGAGCCACCGGCGTCTCCATGCATGTGCTCACCGCCATGCAGCTGACCGGCGAGGCCGGCGGCATTCAGGTGCCTGGGGCAAAACTCGGCGGCATCTTCAACATGGGCGGTGCTGCGGTGGCCAACTACGTTTCCATCCTCGATCGGATCAGGTAGAAGCGGCCCGCATTGAAGCGGCGCCCGGCGCGCGCGTGCGGGAGGCAGCATGGCAAATCCGGTTCTGGTCGAAGTCGCGCGGGGCGCGGTGGTCGAAAGCGCTCATCGCGGCGCGGTTTCTGTCTTCGACGCCGACGGCAAGCCTGTCTGGGAGATCGGCGATACGGCGCGACCGGTGTTTCCACGCTCGGCGGTGAAGGCGATCCAGGCGCTGCCGCTGCTCGAATCCGGTGCTGCCGACGCCTACGGCTTCGGCGATCGCGAATTGGCGCTGGCCTGCGCCTCGCATTCAGGCGAGCCGGCGCATGTCGAACTGGCGCAAGCAATGCTCGCCAAGGCCGGTCTCGATAAGACGGCGCTCGAATGCGGCGCGCACTGGCCGTCGAGCCACGTTGCGACGATCGCGCTGGCCCGCGCCGGCAGCGCGCCCAACCCGCTCCACAACAATTGCTCCGGCAAGCATGCCGGTTTCCTCTGTACCTGCGTGCATTCCGGCATTGCCCATGGCGGCTACGTCAAGGCCGGCCATGCGCTGCAGGAGATGGTGCGCGACGCGATGCAATCGGTGACCGGCGCCGCGCATGATGTCGACCATTGCGGCACCGACGGCTGCTCGATCCCGACCTATGCCGTGCCGCTGAAGAGCTTTGCGCTGGGCTTTGCGCGTATGGCGACGGGCAGGGGCTTTGCGCCCGAACGCGCCAAGGCGGCGAAGCGCCTGCTCTCGGCCTGCATGGCCGAACCGTTCCTGGTGGCCGGCACCGGTAAGGCGGACCTCGCGCTGATGCGGGCCGCGCCCGGCCGCATCTTCGTCAAGACCGGCGCCGAGGGCGTCTATTGCGCGGCCTTGCCCGAGCTCGGTCTCGGCATCGCCTTGAAATGTGATGACGGCGCCAGCCGCGCCTCCGAGGTGATGATCGCCGCCGTGCTGGCCAAGCTGCTGCGCAGCGACGAAGCGCTCGCGGCAAAGCTTGCCGAACTCGCCCATCCGCCGGTCGAAAGCCGTATCGGCGCCAAGGTGGGCTTGCTGCGGCCGACGGCGGCGCTGGCCTAACTGACCTTGTTCCGCTCGACGGTCAGATGCGCGTAGCCGGTAAAGGTTGATCTTGCCAGATCGCCCGTCACCGGATTGGCCCAGCGCTGGCCGATGATGGCGCCGTTCTGCGCGGCGTCGATGATATTGTCCGAAATGACCGCGCTGCCGGAACCCTCGACGACGCTGACGACGATGCCCGTGCCGGACTTGCGGATGATGTTGCCCGTTGCAACCACATTGCGCAGATAAGGACCCCAGCCGAGCTGCATGCCGTAGAGGGGCGCGTTCTCCACGACATTGCCGCAGACGGAGGTTTCGGCCTCGGCGCTGATGCCGACGCCGAAGCCCGGCGGGTCGGCGGTGTAGGGGCCGACGGTCGAGAGGTTGCGCACGATATTGTTCGAGCACACGGCCATGCGGCCGCCTTCGTTGAAGTTTACGATCGAGATGCCGTTGGCGGCACCGTCGACCAGATTGTTGCTGAGGATCGCACCCTCGAAGGAGAATTCCGAATAAATCCCCGTCTCGCCCGAGCGCGAGCAGGTGTTGCCGGTGATCTGCAGATTGCTGGAGCTGTTGGCGCGGATCGCCGAGAAGGCGCAGTCCGACACGACGTTGGCGGAGATAATGACATTGCCGGCGCGGAAGGCGTTGATACCGTTGCCGTTCTGGCCGGTGCCGCCGCTCCTCGCGCCGATGCGCTGCACGCGGTTGCCGCTGACGATGGTGCCGTCTTCCGCCTGCTGCCAGCGATGCACGAGAATGCCGCCATTGGCGCAATCCGAGACGGTATTGCCCGAGATCTCCAGCCCGCCGGCCTCGACCGAATAGATGCCGGCGTCTGCCGCGCCCGAAACATCGCAGCGCCCGATGCGGCCTGAAACATGTTCCAGCGCCAGCCCGTTCTTGCCGCTGCCTGTGACCTGGCAATTGTCGATGGCGAGATGCGCGACGCGGCGCAGATCGAGCAGCCCTTGCGTATAGTCGGCCAGCCAGCGGTTGCTGCCGTCCAGCACCAGCCCGCTGAGTTCGATATGCTCGGCCTGTTCGGCCATCATCAGGTGGCCATTGCCGCCATAGACGATGCGGGTCGCCCCCGGGACGCCCGAAAGGCGCACGCGGGCAGGCAGCTTCAGGTTGGAGACAAGATAGGTCCCGGGCGGCAGAAACACCGGCGCATCGCGGTCGCTGGCGTCGCCGAGCAGCTTGGCGAAGGCCTTGCTCTGGTCGTCCAGCGCGCCCGGCTGCAAGCCGATTTCGATGGCATTGATCGAGCCGCGCATCGTGGCCTTCTCGATGCCGGGCAGCATCTTCGCCGATGCCTTGCCGGCAAAGAGGCCGGCAGCGGCGAGGCCGGTGGTGCGGGCAAGCAGCGTTCGTCTGTTCAACATCGGCACAGGTCCTGGCGTTTCAACCGCTCCGTCGCAGGAATCGTGCCAAGGCCAGCTCGCAGGCAAACCGCTTGTGCAGTTGCCTGACCAAGCTTAAGTTCATGTTATGAGTAGAGCTTTCACCCGCGAGGAAGACAGCGAAAACGCCATTGCCGGTGTCGGCGAACGGCCGATCAGTCCGCACCGCAATCTGGTAACGGAGCGGGGACTCGCGATGATCGAAGAGAATCTCTCCGAATTGCGAGATCAAATGGCCAAGGCCGAAAGACGCGGCGATCGCGAGCGCCTCGCAATAGTGTCCCGCGACCTGCGCTACTGGACCGCGCGGCGCGAGAGCGCGGAGCTTTCGGTGCCGGAGTCCGGCAGCAATGTGGTCCGCTTCGGCATGGGCGTCACGCTGGAAAACGGCGACGGCAAGAAGGTCCACTGGCGCATCGTCGGCGAGGACGAGGCCAACCCGTCGAAAGGCAGCATCTCCCATGTCTCGCCGATGGCGATGGCCCTGTTCGGCAAGAAGGTCGGCGAGGTCGTTGCCGTCAACGGCAAGGAGTGGGAGATCGTCAAGCTGTCGGACAAGGCCGAGAACTAGGCCTTGAGCTTGACTGTATGGTCGCGGAAAAACGCCGCGGCTCCGGTCTCATCGATTTCACCTGCGGCGACCATCATCACCAACTGGATAACATCCTGCTGTTCGGCTTCTACGCTTAACCCGTTGAAATAGAGAACCACATCGGCCGCGGCAAAAGCCGTGCGCTTGTTCCCGTCAACGAAGGGGTGGTTCTTCGCAATGCCGAAGAGATAGGCCGCCGCGAGTTCACAAAGATCGGGCTCACCGCACGCTTCCTTCTGTTGGGGGCGGGCGAAGGCAGATTCCAGCATGCCCTGGTCGCGTATACCGGAGGCTCCGCCGTGGAGGCGCAACTGCTCAGCGTGCATCGCCTCCACGAATTCTCGCGAATGATGCTCGGTCATTTAGCGAGCGCGCGGTAGGCAACCTCGTATTTCTTCATCCGTTCGCGCGCGATCTTCATCTTACGCTCGAATTCTTCGGCAGAGTCTTCAAGACGGCGCAAGCGCAGCTCCTGGCCCTCCTGAACGACGATGACGTTGTCGCCCGCCTTCAGGTTTAGCCGGTCGAGAAGCTCTTTCGGCAAAATCAGACCTTCGGAGTTGCCAATCTTTCGAATGGTGATGTTCATGGTAGGTCGTCCTGTTGCAACGGCAATTATAACTGGAGGGGCCTGTTGTTGCAACGGAAATTATAACAACCGATTGGGAACTACTGACATGGTCGCCATCAAGAAGCGGGTTGAGGACGGGATCCTCTTCCTCTCTCGATTGGCGCATTAGCTGTGCCGATAAGCCTTAGCAACGAGTTGCGTTTGACCAGTTCCCGACACAGGCTATTCACTCAACCGACAGCAGCCTGTCCATCAGTCTGTCCGCCGCTTGCGGGATGACGGTCCCCGGCGGGAAGATTTCGGCCGCCCCAGCCTTCAGCACCGCGTCGTAATCCTGTGGCGGGATGACGCCGCCGGCGACGATCAGCATGTCGCCATGGCCGAGCTTCCTCAGCGCCTCCTTGAGCTCGGGGATCAGCGTCAGATGTCCGGCCGCGAGCGAGGACGCGCCGATGATGTCGACATCATGCTGCACCGCCAGCTTTGCGATCTCCTCCGGCGTCTGGAACATCGGTCCGACGGTGACCTCGAAGCCGAGATCGGCAAAGGCGCTGGCGATCACCTTCTGGCCGCGATCATGGCCGTCCTGGCCCATCTTGGCGACCAGGATGCGCGGCTTTGCACCGGATTTCTTTTCGAAGGCTTCGAGCTTGTCCTTGAGCCGATCGACCGCCGGATTGTCGCCGAGCGCGTCGCGATAGACGCCGGAGATGGTCTGCACGGTGGCTGCATGGCGCCCGAACACTTTCTCCAACGCCAGCGAGATCTCGCCGACGGTCGCATTGGCCCGCGCCGCGCGGATCGCGAATTCGAGCAGGTTCTCGCCGCTTTCAGCCGCGCGGGTGAGGGCGGTTAGCGCATCCTCCAGGGCCGCGACGTCGCGCGTGCCTTTGAGCCGCTGCAGCTTCGCCAATTGCCGGGCCTTGACCTCGGCATTATCGATCTTCAGCACATCGACCTCGATGTCGGCTTCCGGGCGATGCGCATTGACTCCGACCAGCACCTGCTCGCCGGAATCGATGCGTGCCTGGGTGCGCGCCGCCGCTTCCTCGATGCGCAGCTTCGGAATGCCTTTCTCGATCGCCGCCGCCATGCCGCCGAGGTTTTCGACCTCCTCGATATGGGCGAGCGCGCGGGCCGCCAGATCATGTGTCAGCCGCTCGACATAGGCCGAGCCGCCCCACGGGTCGATCATGCGCGTGGTGCCGGATTCCTTTTGCAGGATGAGCTGCGTGTTGCGGGCAATGCGGGCCGAATGGTCGGTCGGCAGCGCCATCGCCTCGTCGAAGGAATTGGTGTGCAGCGACTGGGTATGTCCCTGCGTTGCCGCCATCGCCTCGATCATCGTGCGCGTGATGTTGTTGTAGGGATCCTGCGCCGTCAGCGACCAGCCCGATGTCTGGCAATGGGTGCGCAGCGACAGCGAGCGCTCGTCCTTCGGCGCAAAATTCTTCTTCATCAGGCTCGACCAGAGCAGCCGCGCGGCCCTGAGCTTGGCGACCTCCATGAAGAAGTTCATGCCGATCGCCCAGAAGAAGGAAAGGCGCGGCGCAAACCGGTCGATGTCGAGACCCGCGGCGACGCCGGCGCGCGCATATTCGATGCCGTCGGCGATCGTGTAGGCGAGTTCGAGGTCGGCCGTCGCGCCCGCCTCCTGCATATGATAGCCGGAGATCGAGATCGAATTGAATTTCGGCATGTGCCGCGAGGTATAGGCGAAGATGTCCGACACGATCCGCATCGAAGGCTTCGGCGGATAGATGTAGGTGTTGCGGACCATGAACTCCTTCAGAATGTCGTTCTGAATGGTCCCGGCGAGGTCCTTCTGCGCGACACCCTGTTCCTCCGCCGCCACGATATAGAGCGCCATGATCGGCAGCACGGCGCCGTTCATGGTCATCGACACCGTCATCTCGTTGAGCGGAATGCCGTCGAACAGCTGGCGCATGTCGAGGATGGAATCGATCGCCACGCCCGCCATGCCGACATCGCCGGCGACGCGCGGATGGTCGCTGTCATAGCCGCGATGGGTCGCGAGGTCGAAGGCGACCGACAGGCCCTTCTGGCCGGCCGCGAGGTTGCGCCGGTAGAAAGCGTTGGATTCCTCCGCCGTCGAGAAGCCGGCATATTGCCGGATCGTCCAGGGCTGCTGAACATACATGGTCGGGTAGGGGCCGCGCACGAAGGGCGGCAGGCCCGGATAGGTGTCGAGATTGGCCAGGCCCTTGAGGTCGGCCTGCGTGTAGAGGTGTTTCAGGGCGATGCCTTCCGGCGTCATCCGCTGGCCCTTGAGCTCGACCGGCGCGCGGCGCGGCGCCGACCAGCCGATCTGGCTGAAATCCGGGATCATGAGCCGGCTCCGATCGACTGATCGATGCGAACTGGAAACAGCGGCTCGCAGGTCGCCACGCCTTCTGTCAGCGCGGGCCGGCGTTCGGCTTTCAATGTCTCGACGGGGCGCTCGCTGCCGGTGCGGAACAAGGTGGTGCCGATGATGCCTCGTTCGCCGGCCCGATAGACGGCATTGCGCTTCGCGGCGGCCGTCTGCACACGGTTCTGGATATAGCCCTGCTGCAGGCTGTTGAGCACGCCGCCCTCGGCCTCGATGCGCTGGAATTCTTCCCAAGCCGCCGCGCAAAGACCGTCGGTCAGCGCCTCGACCGCTCCGGAGCCGCTGGCCGGATCGGCCACGTGATGGAGATGGCTCTCATGCGCCAGGATCAGCTGCGCGTTGCGGGCGACGCGGCGCGCCAAACCGGCCGGCAGTCCATGCGCGATGGTGTGCGGCAGGATCGAGACGGAATCAGCGCCGCCGGTCGCCGCGGCAAAAGCGGCAATCGCGGTGCGCAGGATGTTGGTTTCCGGATCCGCCATCGCCATCATGCGATAGGAGGTCTCGGCGTGGACGTTCGCCGTCGAGGCCGGGATCGAGCAGGCTTCCTGGATCCGCGCCCAGAGCTTGCGCAACGCCCGCACCTTGGCCATCGACAGGAACTGGTCCTGGTCGACGCTGAGGGCAAAGCCGATATAGGGCGCGGCATAGACCAGCGGCTGGCGCGCCTTCTCGAACATCCTGAGATAGGACACGGCGGAAGCCATCATCGTGCCGAGCTCCTGCGCCTCGGTGGCGCCGGCATTGTGGAAGACGCGGCCGTCCGCTTCGAGCAGCACGCCGGGCACGCCCATCGAGAAGAAATGCGCCAGCGATTGCGGCATTGACTCCTGCAGCGCCTCGATCGAGGTGCGCAGCCGTCCGGTGCCGGCGAAGATCGCCGCCGGGTCGATGCCGAAGGAAAGGTTGAGCTTCGCCGGATCGGAGCGGCGCCGGGTCAGGAAGGCGAGCAGCCAATCCGCCACGGCGCGGCTCCACGGATGCGCATCGATGCGCACCTGGACCCGGTTGAGCGGCACGCCGTCGAGCACCGTTTCCAGCGCCTCCGCGGTTCTCGGCAGGCCAAAGCCGAAGGCATTCGGCGCACCCTCGAAAACCAGCGACAGGCCGGTCGCGCCCTCAGCGATGTCCTGCAGCGCCTGGGCGCTGGCGCGGGCGATATCGGGATCGTCGATGCGCTGGCTGACGATCCATGGCGACTTCGGATTGGTGCGCACCAGCGGCTCGGCTGTCGTCGAACGCTCGCTGAGCGGCTCGATGCGGATGCCGTCATCGGTGTGCGAAACAAGCTTCTGTTCGAAAGCGCCGCCGGCAAGCGCTTTTTCCGCCAGCGCCAGCCAGCGCTTGGCGTCCGGGTCTGGAAGGTCGACATCCCTAGTCAAGGCGCCGGCGCCCATCGCACTCCTCGTCTCTCGGCCGCATCAGCCACCAGTCTATGGTCCCCCGCCGCATATCACAATGCGACATCCGTCGCGGTTGTTCCGGCAGCCGCTAACCGATTGCCAATCATGCGCAAAATCCGCAAGCTAAGTAAGGTGGTTTCGCTGCCAGGGTCAAATTCGAATAGCGCCAAATTTGATGGTGGGCATTGTCGCCCGCCGATCGCGTTATTATCCTCCATGAGACCGGGCGTTTTTGGCGGAAGAGATTGCGGAGACCGGACATATGGCTGACCACACCAGCATCTTCATCGGCGCCAGCCGCAAGCCTGATGATTCCTACCAGCGCGCCGAGGAACTCCTGCTGCGCTACGGCAACCGCCACGGCCTGATTACCGGCGCCACAGGCACCGGCAAGACGGTCAGCCTGCAGGTCTTGGCCGAGGGCTTTTCAAATGCCGGCGTCCCGGTCTTCTGCGCCGACATCAAGGGCGACCTTTCCGGCATCGCCATGATGGGCGAGGCCAAGGATTTCCTGGTCAAGCGTGCAGAGCAGGTGAAGCTCGATCCCTATCAGTTTCAGGAATACCCGGTCATCTTCTGGGATCTGTTCGGCGAGCAGGGTCACCCGATCCGTGCCACCATCTCGGAAATGGGGCCGCTGCTTTTGTCGCGGCTGATGAACCTCACCGAAGCGCAGGAAGGTGTCATGAACATCGCCTTCCGCATCGCTGACGAAGAGGGCCTGCTGCTGCTTGATCTCAAAGATCTGCAGGCGCTGCTCGCCAACATCGCCGAGCGAGCCGACGAGCTCAGCGCACGCTACGGCAATGTCACCAAGCCTTCCGTCGGCGCCATCCAGCGCACGCTTCTGGTGCTTGAGCAGCAGGGCGCCGCGAACTTCTTCGGCGAGCCGGCGCTGCGCATCGCCGATTTGATGCGCACCACCCGCGACGGCCGCGGCGCGATCAGCGTTCTGGCCGCCGATAAGCTGATGATGAATCCCAGGCTCTACGCAACTTTCCTGCTCTGGCTGATGTCGGAGCTGTTTGAGGAACTGCCCGAGGTCGGCGATCTCGAGCGGCCGAAGCTGGTCTTCTTCTTCGACGAGGCGCATCTTTTGTTCGAGGACGCGCCGAAGGTGCTGGTTGATCGCGTCGAGCAGGTGGTGCGGCTGATCCGCTCCAAGGGTGTCGGCGTCTATTTCGTCACCCAGAACCCGCTCGACATTCCGGAAAAGGTTTTGGCCCAGCTCGGCAACCGCGTGCAGCACGCGTTGCGCGCCTATACGCCGCGCGAGCAGCAGGCGGTGCGGACGGCGGCCGACACCTTCCGGCCCAACCCGGATTTCGACTGCGCCACCGCGATTACCCAGCTCGCCACCGGCGAGGCGCTGGTCTCGATGCTGGAGGATAAGGGCGTGCCGGCCATGGTACAGCGCACATTGATTCGCCCGCCGTCGTCGCGGCTCGGGCCGATCACACCCGACGAGCGCCGCAAGGTCATTGCCGAGAGCCCGGTCGCCGGGCAGTACGATCAAGCGGTCGATCGCGACTCGGCCTTCGAGATACTGCAGAAGAAGACCAGGGAGGCGCAGGAAGCCGAAGCGCAGGCGCAGCAGGCGGGCACCGGCGGCTCGCGCTGGACAATTCCGGGCTTCGACGATGTGTTGGGAGGGTCGGGCCGCCGGTCCTCCAACCGTCAGACAGTGGCCGAAGCCGCGATCAAGTCGGTGGTGCGTTCGGTGGGCTCTTCCGTCGGCCGCGCGATAGTGCGCGGCATCCTGGGGAGTCTGGCAAGGGGGCGTTAGCGGGAGGCCGTCCGCTTTCGTACGGGACCACGGACGCCTATCCCGACCGCAGCGCGTGGTCGCCGTCTCGGGCAAGGAGCTTCAACCGGATTTCCCGTCCGCCGCGCCGAGCGAATTTGCATCGCCCTCCATCATGCAGAGGCTGTTCCCTATGTTACCTCACGACGATAAGATCTTACCTGGGGACTGCCAGGTAACATCAGCGACACCTAAATTTTTCGTGAGAGAAGTTTTTCCCCACGGAACCGCAATTTCCTGAAATACCGACCGCCTCAAATCGTGGCCTTTGACGTGTTGTTGCCGGGGGGCAAACTGAATAATGCCGATACCGCATGCGATCACGAACCATTGTGGCCGGGAAACCCAAGGCATCGTCCAAGATTGCGGCAACGCCGGAGAATCGGGACTCCGAATGGCAGCGCGGTGATGATCTCTCGACCTGGTTTTCAGACATTCCCACCGAGAGGCGACCGCTGCTCAACGCCAAAGGCGGGCTGTCGATCGGTCACACTCGGCTGGTGCTGCAATTCTTGAGCAAGAATTTTTCCCGAAAGCTTTCGCTCGCGGAGATGGCTGGTGCGTGCGATCTGTCTCCCTACCATTTCGCTCGGGCATTCTCTACGACGTTCGGGGCATCGCCGCATCAGTATGTCCTCAAGCTTCGTCTGGACTATGCCGAGAAGCTACTTGCCGACGGGGGCCTCTCGATCACGGACATCGCCGATTTGAGTGGCTTCTCGAGCCAAAGCCACTTCACCACCACGATGAAGAAGTATCGCAACGTCACCCCGTTGCAGGTGCGGGCAAGGCAGCTTGATCGTGGCCGGGTGAGTAAGATAGGGCGAGGCTAATTTACTGTGAACTTTATTTCCGGCCTGCCTTATAGAAGGAATATCTAAAGTAATTCTGTGTTAACCTCGCGAAGAGCTGGTGAATATTTATAGATACACAGCAATCTGCTGGAATACAGAATTCTGAAAAGCATGCCTTTCTGCAGCAAATTCGGCTGTCGCGGATTCTGAGATGGGCTGAGGGGACATGAGCGACGATACGGCCATCGGCCGCAGCCTTTCCGAGGAGATCGGCTACTGGCTGGTGTCGGCATCCAGCACGCTTGAGAAACGCTATGGAGATGGCGTGCCCCTGGCCAAGCAGGACATGCTGCTTGCCCATTATCTCTACGGCCTCACCGCCGTGGTTCACGCGGGCGACGCGCCTGCTGCCCATCTGGCGGCTGTGCGATCCTATCTCGGCAGGCTGATTCCGCAGGAGCGGGTCACGCGAGCGCTGCAGGCCGTGCCGGAGGAGGGGGACTCCTGGCTTGAAAACACGCTCGATCGCGTCGAGGCGATCGGTGAAAAGCAGGGCCATGCGCTTCTGGCGCGCGGCGCCGATATCGTCATCCCATTTTTGAGCAGACACGCTTCGGCGGCAGGGTCGGCGGAACCTGTCGTGATCGAGCGCGACCGACCAAAGGAGGCACTCTCGCAATGAACCTCGGGCAAGCACGAAACACCCGGCGCGCATCGGCGCGTTTCGCTGGAAACTGGGTACCCGGCGCTGCCGACAGCCGCTCGCTGCGCCGCCGCTTGATGGCCGCGCTGCGCAACGCGCATCGCGTGCTCGGCCTGAAGCGCGACCGGTTGGGGCATGGGATGCTCAGCGCCGGCGGGGCGGCCGGCGCCCTGGTCGCCGTCGCCGGGATCATGATACCGCAAGCGGCGTTCGCGCAGGTTGCCATGGGCAATGGGGTTGTCAGCAATCCCGCAAACTGCACCAATCCCAGTGCTGCGACTGCAGGCAGCACCGCTATCGGCTGCGGCAGTAGCGCCGGCGCCAGCTCAACCGCAATTGGCTCTGGCACCGTTGCCAATGGCCAGAACGCCTTGGCGATAGGCGACGCAAACAGTACAATCGGCGATGGCTCCATCATCATCGGCTACGCAAATTCTGCCAATGGTCTCAATGCGATAGGCATGGGTGTCTTTGCGAACGCCACCGGCACCAATGCCCTTGCGGTCGGCGGAAATGCCCATGCCAATGGGGATGGCTCATCGGCTTTTGGCGTCAACACGGTTGCAAACGGCGCAGGTGCCACCGCTATCGGCAATGGGACGAGCGCTGCCCTGAATGCTTCGGCCCTCGGCCTTGCTGCCGCGGCAAGCGGGCTGCGCGCCACCGCGCTCGGGTATGGGGCGAAAGCGTCGGGAGTGGATTCGTTTGCCCAGGGCAACAACGCCACCGCAAGCAACCAGAACGCCATCGCGATCGGGTTCCAATCGGTCGCTTCACAGATCAACTCCATCAATATCGGCGGGCGCACCGTCGCGGGAACGGGTGCCCTTGCGCAGGGCGCCATCGCCCTTGGCACGGATGTGCAGGCATCTCAGCAAAACACCGTTGCCATCGGCATTCTGACCAAAGCAACTGGAACGAGCGCCACGGCGATGGGCAACACGGCAAGCGCTTGGGGCAACCAGTCCATCGCCTTGGGTTTGGGCGCGCAGGCAGGCGTTCAGGCCAACACGGCCCTGCCCAATAGCATCGCGATCGGCACCAACTCGCTCTCTTCCGGCGCTTTCGCCGTCGCGATGGGACCTGCCTCAATTGCAAGCGGCGCTGCAGCCACGGCGATTGGCAACACGGCCGTGGCCAGCGGCCAAAACGCCTCCTCTTTCGGGTCCGGAGCAAGTGCGGCAGGAGACAATTCTCTCGCTGCCGGCGTCAGCGCCAGCGCCGGGGGCCTCGACAGTACCGCGCTCGGCATCGGCACCGTAGCCAGCGCAGACAATTCCACCGCCGTCGGACGTGAATCCCGCGCCACCGGACTCAACAGCACTGCGCTCGGCCGCGGCGCCCAAAGCACCGCCCAGAACTCCATCTCTCTCGGCGCAGGCACGAGAGCGACCGGAATAGGTGCCGTCTATGTCGGCTCGAGCACCTTTGCAACGAGCGCCAGTGGAGACAACGCCATCGGCATCGGTACGGACGTGACGGCATCCGCGGACGACGCCCTTGCAATGGGACGCGAGAGCCAGGCGACGGCAACCAACGCCGTCGCGGTCGGTCTGCAGTCCGCTGCGCTCTCCGCCGACTCCATCGCCATGGGCACGGGCGCGACCGCCGATGGCGGCAAGGCCGTCGCCATCGGCGCCGGCAACTCCGCCTATGGTGACGGCGCGGTCGCCATCGGCGATCCGAGCTATGCCAGCGGCACTGGCGCCTTCACCGGTGGCGCCAACAACATCGCCAACAGCGACGGCACGGCCAGCGCCACCGCCGCCAACCAGGCCGCCGGCGCGGTTGCGATCGGCAACAACAACAAGGCGATCGGGCAGGGTTCCGTGGCGCTGGGCAACGGTTCCACCGCGGGTGCGACCGGCTTCGTCGGGAATGTCGCGCTGGGCAATGGCGCGACCGCCACGGCAAGCTCCGGTGATGTGGCCCTCGGCTCGGGCTCGGTCACCCAGGTGGCCGTCGGCACCTCCGGCACGACGATCGGGGGCACGGCCTATACCTTCGCCGGAACGACGCCGACCTCGACAGTCAGCATTGGGGCGCCGGGCGCTGAGCGGACCCTCACAAACCTCGCCGCAGGACGCATTAGCGGCAGCTCGACTGACGCGATCAACGGCTCGCAGCTTTTCGCGACCAACCAACAGGTTACGCAGAACACCACCGATATCGCCAATCTCAGCACGTCGCTCACCGACATCAACAACGGCGGCGGCATCAAGTATTTCCATGCCAATTCCACGCTCGCCGATTCCCAGGCGCTGGGAACGGATTCCGTTGCGATCGGCCCCAATGCCGTCGCCGCCAATGCCGGCGATGTCGCAATCGGCCTGAACGCGGTTTCGGGCACCACGACCGCGGTCGGCAGCACGGTCATCGGCGGCGCGACCTACACCTTTGCCGGCGGGACGCCGGCCGGTGCCTTCTCGGTCGGCTCGGCCGGCGCGGAGCGCCAGATCCAGAACGTCGCGGCCGGGCAGTTGAACGGCTCCTCGACCGACGCGGTGAACGGCTCGCAGCTCTTCGCGACCAACCAGCAAGTGACGCAGAACACCACCGACATCGCCGCCAACACCGCTGACATCACCAATCTCGGCAACACGATCAACAGCTTCGCCGGCGACACGTCGACCGCCTATACAGATGCCAACGGTGAGGGTATCCGCTATGTCCGCACCAACGACACGACGCTGCCCGTCGCCGATGCCTTCGCGCAAGGGGTGGGCTCCTCCGCGCTCGGCTACCAGGCGACGGCCTCCGCCGGCGATTCGCTGGCGCTCGGCCGGGGCACTCAAGCCACGATCCTTGGCGGCGTTGCGCTCGGTGCCGGCTCGGTTTCGGATCGTGCGGTGGCGCCGACATCGGGATCGATCCTCTCCGGCACCGGGCTCATCCCCTACAACACTGCGGACATGAGTCTGCTCGGCGCCGTCTCGGTCGGCACCTCCACCTCCTATCGTCAGATCATCAACGTTGCCGACGCCACGGAGGACCAGGACGCGGTGACGCTGCGCCAGTTGAAGGGCGCGCTGAGCTCCTTCGCGGTGACGGGAACCATGTACTTCCACGCCAATTCGACCGCCTCGGATTCGCTTGCGGCCGGCATCGATTCGGTTGCGATCGGTCCGCGCACCACCGTCAACGGCGACAACGGCATAGGCATGGGTAACGGCGCCATCGTGCAGTCGACGGCACCGGGCGGCATCGCGATCGGCCAGACCTCGACTGTCAATGCGGCAGACAGCATCGCGCTAGGGACGAACTCGACCGCCAACGGTGCCCAGTCGATGGCGCTCGGCGCCGGCGCCACGGCCAACGAGCCGGGCAGCGTCGCGCTCGGTGCGGGCTCGACGACGGCGGCGGCGGTCGCCACGACGGGCACGACCATCAACGGCGTCGCCTACACCTTCGCCGGAACCGCTCCGACGAGCACGGTCAGCGTCGGCAGCGTCGGCAACGAGCGCACCGTCACCAACGTGGCGGCGGGCCGGATCAGTGCCACCTCTACGGATGCCATCAACGGCAGTCAGCTCTACGCGACCAATCAGGCCGTCGAAGCAGTGCAGGGGAGCGTCGGCAATCTGAACGAGTTCGCAGTCCAGTACGACAAGAACCCGGATGGCACCAAGTCGAACTCGCTGACGCTCGTCGGCGGCGACGCGAATGCGCCTGTCGTCATCCACAATGTCGGCGCTGGCACCGCCGACACCGATGCAGTCAACGTGCAGCAACTCAATCTTGGGCTGGCGACCACGCTCGACAACTCCAAGACCTACACCAATCAGGTGGCGGCCACCACGCTGCAGCAGGCCAATGCCTACACCGACTCCAAGCTCAGTCAGCTCAATATGGACATGGGTGAGGCTCGGGGCGAGGCGCGTCAGGCCGCCGCGATCGGCCTTGCGGCCGCCTCGCTGCGCTATGACGATCGTCCCGGCAAGGTCAGCGTGGCGGCCGGCGGCGGCTATTGGCGCGGCGAGGGAGCGGTCGCGTTCGGCGCCGGCTACACCAGCGAGGATGGGCGCGCGAGAGCGAACCTCTCGGGCACGACGGCCGGCGGGCACTGGGGTGTCGGCGCGGGCGTCAGCTTCACGTTGAACTGAGCCTCTCCATGCCCCGGCACGCGGTCGCTGCTGTCGCATTCTCCATGGCTTGCCTGCTCCTGTCCGGCCTGCGCGCGGTCGGACAGGAGGCGGTGCCGTCCGCCTATCGGATAAAGCCTTCGGATGTCGCGGTGCCTCCGGACGTCAAGCTCGGCCAGTATCAGCGAACCACCCGCCCGTTCGAGAACTGGATCCTGATCTGCGATGAGAACCTGCAGGCTAGGAAGCGGGTTTGCAACATCAGTCAGTCCTTCATCGACCAGAGCCAGGCACCGGTCTTCAGCTGGTCGCTGGCAGCCGACGAGAAGGGCAAGCCTTTCATGATATTGCGGGCCCCCAGCCAGGCCGACGCCGGAAGCAAGCTTTCGCTCAAATTTGCCGGCCGCAAGCAGCCGGTGGATGTTCAGCTGCATGCCTGCGACGCCTCGGTTTGTGTCGGCTATTTGCCGGTCGGCCCCGTGCTTCGCGAACAGATCGGCAAAGAAACCACCGTCCAGGTTTCCTATTCCCTGCCGTCAGGAGCGACCGTCAGACTTGATGCCCCGCTCCAGGGGCTCAAGGCCGCGCTGTCGGCCATCAACTAGAAAGAGCTTGAGATGACACGCCAATCCATAGAGGACAGAATTCTGACGCGCTCCGAGTCCGTTGCGCTGCCGGAGCCGCCGGCCGGCTCGCCGCCGACGCGTTCGTCGGCCTGGCGGCTGTTGCGGAACACGGCGCTGCTCGGTGCATTCGCCGTCGTGGTCGCGGCGGCGGTCATCGTGTCGTTCCGTGTCTTCCCCTCGCTTGGGACATTCGTGGCCGGCACCGCTTCCGCGCAAGCACAGGCGCCCGAGCAGGCAGAGTCGACGCAAGCCACGCCCGCGCCGGCAGACAGCTCGGCGAACAAGAATCCGTTTCAGGCGCATGTCGCTCAGGCGGGCGTACGCACCTGCGCCAATCTCTTTGCCACGCTCGGACAGGCCCTGACCGCGGGATCGACCTATGCCGTCCAGACGCAATGGGACAAGACCTCGCCCGATACGCACGCCGTGCAGGCGCTCGCCGGGATGAGCTACAATCTGCCGGACTATAAAACCGAGGCGGCCGGTATCGTCTATGCCTCGCCTCTCGGGCAGACCTGCGAGGGCGGCTTCGTGCGCGTGGCGCCGTTCCAGCGCTCTTGTCAGGAGGTCGCCGGCACGCTGCCGAAGGGCAGCCTTTTGGCGGACAACCTTTCGAACACGATGCTTTTCAACCTGGCCAACAATGGCGGCCAGGCGCTGCTGGTCCCAGTCGGGAACACCTGCATCGTCGTCTCGGTCGCACGCATGGGCGGATAGCCGCCGGGCACAACCACCGATCTTGAACAGCTGCATTGGGAGCTACGAACATGCTGATCGACCGTCGCCTCTCATTCCCGCTGCTGGCGGCGCTGGCCGGGCTTACGATCGCCAGCCATGCGGCCGACCTGGTGTCTCCGCCGCCGGCTGAAACGGGCGAGGAAAAGGGCATCTGGGGCGCGATCGCCTATTCGCCCGGCGACGGCCGTCACGGCTTCTTCTGGGGCGCCGACAAGCGTCAGGAAGCGGAAGACATCGCGTTCAAGCACTGTGAGAATGCAGACGGCAAGGGCTGCCGGGTGGTCGAAGTGTTCCGCAACCATCGCCATTGGAACGACGATGACGGCACCGGCTTCCCCTATGAACACTGCGCCGCTCTGTCGGTCGGCAAGCGCCGCGGCGCGGCAACTCCGTTCTGGGGCGCCGCCTCGTCCACGACACGCCGTGAAGCCGAGGACAAGGCCACGGCCCAATGTGGCGGCGAGGCGAGGGAGTGCAAGATCCGCGAATGGGTCTGCACCTGACGGACGGACGAGGCGGTCGCGGCAAGATTCGGATGAGCCCAGTCGCCGGCCTGGCCTAGGCGATCAGAGGGCAGGGCGCTTGGCTACGGCGAGGCCGATGCCCAGCGCGATCATCGCGCCGCCGGACGCCTCCCGCATCCCGCGTATGATGCCGGAACGGCCTGCCGCGCCTTCCCTGATGCGGCCGGCCGCGAAGGCGACCACGATATCGGCCAGCGTGTTGAGCGTCACCGACACGAAGCCGAGCACCATGAACTGCAAGGCGACGTGGCCGGCGCCGAGATCCAGGAATTGCGGAATGAAGGCCAGGAAGAAGGCGGCCGTCTTCGGGTTCAACGCCTCGACCAGCACCCCTTCGCGAAACGCGCGGCCAACGCCGACCGCAGGCGTCGGCGCGCCACCTTCCAGTTTTGTCTTTGCCTCGCGGCGGGCGGACTGGAAGGTGCGCAAGCCGAGCCAGACGAGGTAGACGGCGCCGATCAACTTCAGCGCCGTAAAGAGTTCGGCGCTCGCGAGCACGAGGGCTGAAGCGCCCAGGCTTCCGGCAAGCACATGAACCATGCCGCCCAGGCCCGTCCCGAAACTGGAGGCGACGCCTTCAGCGCGGCCTCCGGCCAGGGTGCGCGCGGCGACATAGAAGATGCCCGGTCCGGGCGTGATGGCAAGCAGCAGCGCCGCGGCGAAGTACAAGGCGAATAGTGTCAGGTCCGGCATGATCGGCTCGCTGGCAATTGGACTGGGTCGGATGTCAAGACGGGATCATTTGGGCGACGTCGCGATCCGAAGGCCGGTCGCTCGCTGCTAGACCAGTGGCGACACCGGCGCGATCGGCCGCGTTGCGGTTCTGGCTCATCTTGCGCTTGCCTTGGAGCCGCGTGATCGGCATGCGCAAGCCGACAATGCCTTTGAGTTGTGCCTGGATGAAATCCGGCGGCGCATCCGATACGGACCAAGGCGAGGGGCGTCCGCCTTCGTGGAGATTGGTCAGGCGCGTGACGATCTCGAGCAGCCTGTCGGCGTCCTCGAAGAATTCGATCGGCCCATAGGCATGAACGGCCAGGTAGTTCCAAGTCGGCACTACCTTTCCGGTCTCCTGCTTGGTCTGATACCAAGCCGGCGTCACATAGGCGTCGGGCCCCATGAAGATCGCCAGGCCATCGCCCAGAACCGGTGCGCGCCACTGCGGATTTGCCTTCGCGACATGGCCGTAGATTGTTCCATGCTCGCCCTCGCTCTCGTTGAGCAAGAGCGGCAATGGCGTCGCCTGCGGTCCTTCCGCCGTGGCGGTGACCAGCGTCGCCAGCCGTGCTGCGCGGATCGTCGCCATGAGGCTCTCCCTGTTGTCATCGCGGAAGGCGGGCGGAATGTACATGGCGGAAACTCCTTGCATTGCATTTAAGGATGCAGGAAAGCTGGCTTGCTTGGAACATCCAGTTTTGCAGGTTTTCGATGGTCCAGTTGGAGCAGGAAGGCGTGGCGCGCCGGATCATCGCGGCGATCAAGGCGCAAATCCACAGCGGCGTTTACCGGCCCGGCGATCGGCTGCCGTCGTCGCGGGCCTTTGCCGCCGAATGGGGCGCGTCGCGAACCACGGTGACGGCGGCCTACAACCAGCTCGACGCCGAAGGCTACCTGATCATTCGGCAGGGCGCGCGTGCCATTGTGGCTCCGGGACTGGAGAGGCCGTCAGGGGCGGCTTCCATCGCGGCTGCCTCGCCACGCAACCTATCGACGTTCGCGCGCAGGCTGCTGGCTCTGCCTTCGCCGGTGGAACAGCAGCCGGCCAAGGTTGCGGATTTCCGCTATGGCGACCTGTCCGGGGCGGACTTCCCGGTCCTGGCTTGGCGACGGGCCTCGAACAAAGCCATTCTGCGGCGCGGCGCACGGTTGCGCTATGGCGACCCGCAGGGATCGCTTGTTCTTCGCAGCGCCCTTCAAACCTATCTCTGGCGCGCACGCGGCATCAACTGCGCGCCGGACCAGATCGCCATCGTCAACGGCTCCCAGCAAGGGCTCGACCTCTGCGCGCGGCTGCTGCTCGACCCCGGCGATCCGTTCGTGATCGAGAATCCGGGCTATATGCTGGCCCGCCATGCCTTCACGGCCGCGGGCGGCGTCGCCGTGCCAGTTGCGGTCGACGCTGACGGGCTAAGGACGGATGCGCTGCCGCCGGCCCGTCTGGCTTACGTCACGCCATCGCACCAGTTTCCGCTCGGCGGCGTGCTTTCGGCGACGCGGCGGCATTCCCTCCTGGCCTGGGCCACGGCATTAGGCGCCTATGTCGTCGAAGACGATTACGACGGCGAATACCGCCACGACATCGCGCCCATCCCGCCTCTGCAGACGCTCGATCCAGGCTCCGTCATTTATGTCGGCACGCTGTCCAAAACGCTCTCGCCCACCTTGCGGCTCGGTTATCTGGTCGTCCCCGCCGGCCTGCGTCGGGCCTTCAGCGAGGCAAAGCGCCTGACCGACCGGCATGCTCCGATGCTGGAGCAGGACGTGTTGGCCGACCTGCTGACGAGCGGCGCTTACGAGCGCCACGTCCGCAGCATCCGCAGGAAAAATGCCGAGCGCCGAAAAGTCCTGCTGCGGGCGCTCGCCGATCATATCGGGCCAAAGGTGACTGTTGCTGGGGCCGACACGGGCCTGCACGTCGTGGCCTGGTTGAACGGCATCGATTCTGGATGCGAGCCGGCGATCATCGCCGACGCACGTGCTGCGGGGATCGGCCTCTATCCGGTATCGCCGCTCTATGATCCGGCCGAGCCGCGGCCCGAAACGGCGGGCTTCATCATGGGATATGCTGGTCTCGACGCGGAGGCGTTGCGCCGCGGCGTTGCGGTGCTGGCGGACATCCTCGCCAAGCACCGCTGACGAACGCCGGATCAAAAGATCTCGTTACTCTCCTGCGGCACCGGCCCCAGCAGGACAGAGTCGTCCGGCACGCCGTTGTCGATCGGAATGGCCCGGCGCTCGGGCATATCGGCCATCGGCTGGCCAACATCTGCTGTGACCACGACCGGCGTCTTGTTGGGCACGCGGTCATAGAGGTCGATGATGTCCTGATTGATCAGGCGCACGCAGCCCGACGAGACCGACTTGCCGATCGACCACCACTCCGGCGACCCGTGCAGACGATAGAGCGTATCCTGGTTGCCTTTGAAGAGGTAGAGCGCACGCGCCCCGAGCGGGTTCTTGAGCCCGCCGGGCATACCGCCGTTCTTGGCGCTGTATTCCGTCAGTTCCGGCTGGCGCGCGACCATCTCGTCCGGCGGCGTCCATTTCGGCCACTTCTGCTTCCATTGCACCACCGCATCGCCCGACCATTCGAAGCCGGCGCGGCCGAGACCGACGCCGTAGCGGATCGCCTGGCCACCCTCACGCACCAGATAGAGGAAGTGGTTGGTGGTATCGACGACGATGGTGCCCGGGCGCTGTCCGGTCGGATCTGGAACGATCTGGCGCAAATATCTGTGATCGATCTTGTTTACCGGGATGGCCGGCAGGTCGAAGCCGTTGTCGGACATCGGCCCATACATGGTGGCGTAGTCGCCGAGCGGCGGCTCGACGGAGGCCGGCGGTGGCGGCTGCACGGCTGCCGGGCGAGGACCGGTGGTGGAGCAGGCGGAAATCGCCGAAGCAGCGCCAAGGGCCGTGAGATTGAGGAAGCCACGGCGGCTGATGCGGAAGGAAGCGTCTGACATGGTTGCCTTTTCTAGGTCTTGAATTCGCAAGAATGCATGAATCCGCTGGCCGGCGCCGACAGCTGCAATAACAGTCGGCGGTGATAGGCGGTTCCAATTCTGACCTCAGGGTGGACAAACAAAGGCGAAGCTGTGACCGCGACACATCTGTTGCGCTGCAGCAACAGCACCCTCAAACGCCTGCCAGAAGGCCTTCGAGCGAGGGCAGGATCAGCCCCGGCGGAAAATCCCGGTATTCGTCGGGCTGATTGGCGCGATTGATCCAGACGGTGCGGAAGCCGAACCTGGCGGCGCCCGCGACGTCCCAGCGGTTGGAGGACTGGAACGACACCGCCCCCGGATAGAGCCGCCAGCCAGTGACCACCATGTCGTAGACCGAAGGATCGGTCTTGAAGCGCTTGATCTCGTCGACCGAGAAGACGTCGTCCAGGATCTGGTCGAGGGCGGCCGATTTCACCGCCGCCCGCAGCATTTCCGGCGAGCCGTTGGACAGGATCGCGAGCTTCGCTCCCGCTGCTTTCAGTGCCTTCAATACCGCCGGCACTTCCGGATAGCAGTCGAGCCGCCAATAGGCTTCCAGCAGCCTTGCCCTGAGCGCCGGATCGGCCGACGGCACCTTGCGCAGCGCGAAGTCCAGCGCCTGCTCGGTCAGTTGCCAGAAATCGGCATAGGCGCCCATCAGCGTCCGCACCCAGGAATATTCGAGCTGCTTGGCGCGCCAGATTTCGGAGAGAAGCTGGCCGTCCGGCCCGATCTCGCCCGCATGGCGGCGCACCGCGGCGTGCACGTCGAACAACGTGCCATAGGCGTCGAAGACATAGGCTGCATGGTGCATAGGAAGAGTTTTGCGGCGCCCGGCCCTGCCGCGCAAGCGCTGATTGCGGTTAATGCATGTCGCTCAAAAGTGGGCAGCGGTTTTCGGAAAGGATTGCATTAAGACAAAAACCCAACACGCAGGGGCCATCCCTTTCCGTGCGCCGCGCTTTAAGTGCCTCTGGCCTCAAGGATTTTTTCCGATGTCGGTTGACGCCGGCCGTCAAAGCGTCGTCCTATGGCGGCCGGAACTCATCCATACGGACGGCAAACGATGACACTGGCGGCGGCGGCGCAGTCCGCGACATGGACCTATGTGGACGGCGACTGGTACGAGGGCAATGTCGCCATTCTGGGACCGCGCAGCCACGCCATGTGGCTGGGCACCAGCGTGTTCGACGGCGCCCGCTGGTTCGAAGGCGTGGCGCCCGATCTCGATCGTCACGCCGCCCGCGTCAACGCCTCGGCGATCGCGCTCGGCCTGAAGCCTTCCATGACGACGGAGCAGATCGTCGGGCTGACATGGGACGGCCTGAAGAAATTCGACGGCAAGACCGCCGTCTATATCAGGCCGATGTACTGGGCCGAGCATGGCGGCTATATGGGCGTGCCGGCCGACCCGTCCTCGACCCGCTTCTGTCTCTGCCTCTACGAAGCGCCGATGATCCCGCCTTCGGGCTTTTCGATCGGCGTCTCGCCGTTCCGGCGGCCGACCATCGAGACCATGCCGACCAACGCCAAGGCCGGCTGCCTCTATCCCAACAATGGCCGCGCCATCCTCGAGGCCAAGATGCGCGGCTTCGACAACGCGCTGGTGCTCGATATGCTGGGCAATGTCGCCGAGACCGGCACCTCCAACATCTTCCTGGTCAAGGACGGCCATGTGATGACGCCCGCCGCGAACGGCACCTTCCTCTCCGGCATCACCCGCTCGCGCACGATCAACCTGCTCGGCGACTATGGTTTCAGGACCACCGAGAAGACGCTGTCGATCCGCGATTTCCTCGAGGCGGACGAGATCTTCTCGACCGGCAACCATTCGAAGGTGGTGCCGATCACGCGCATCGAGGACCGTAGCCTTCAGCCTGGACCGGTCGCCAAGAAGGCGCGCGAGCTCTATTGGGATTGGGCGCATTCGACTTCCGCCGCCTGAGCGGATAAAAAGGCGTTCGGCGCTTCGTTCCGGAGTTGTCCCAACCCATTCCAGACCTATCTTAGTCCGGTAGTTTCACCGGACTTTTCCTGAGGGAGTACCATCCATGGCTTTTGAGTTGCCCGCTTTGCCCTACGACTACGAGGCCTTGCAGCCTTACATGTCGAAGGAGACGCTGGAGTACCACCACGACAAGCACCACAAAGCCTATGTCGACAACGGCAACAAGCTGGCCGCCGAGGCCGGAATGGGCGACCTGTCGGTCGAAGAGGTCGTGAAACAGTCCTTCGGCAAGAATGCCGGGCTCTTCAACAATGCCGCCCAGCACTACAACCATATCCATTTCTGGAAATGGATGAAGAAGGGCGGCGGCGGCAACAAGCTGCCGGGCGCGCTGCAGAAGGCCGTCGATGCCGATCTCGGCGGCTACGACAAGTTCAAGGCGGACTTCGTCGCCGCCGGCACCACCCAGTTCGGCTCCGGCTGGGCATGGCTTTCGGTCAAGGACGGCAAGCTCGCGATCTCGAAGACCCCCAATGGCGAGAACCCGCTGGTTCATGGCGCTTCGCCGATCCTCGGCGTCGACGTGTGGGAGCACTCCTATTACATCGACTACCGCAACGCGCGGCCGAAATATCTCGAAGCCTTCGTCGACAGCCTGATCAACTGGGATTATGTCCTGGAACTCTACGAGAAGGCGAAAGCTTGATCGACCCTTCCGAAAAGCCCCGGCATGACCGGGGCTTTTCTTTTGCCGGCGCAGGAGGGCAATTCCAGTCAAGAAAATCGTTGCGGCGCGGAGGGAATAATTCCACTGCATCGCCCGTTAACGTCTAGTCGCGAACTCTCTTCACCATGGAGCCAATTGAATGAGAAAGCTTGTCATCGCCATCTCTTTGCTCGCTTTTGCCGGCTCGGCCGCTTATGCCGACCCGATCAAGGATCGCCAGGCCCTGATGAAGGAACGCGGCAAGCTCGCCGGCCAGTTGTCCAAGGTCGTCAAAGGCGAGGAGGCCTTCGACGCCGCCGCTGTGCTGACGGCGCTAAAGGCGCTGGAGGCGAACGCCGAAAAATTCGATGCCGAGAAACTTTTCCCGGCCGGCAGCGACAAGGGCGACACCACGGCGGCGCCGAAGATCTGGGAAGACATGCCAGGCTTCAGGGCGGCCGGGGACAAGTTCCTGGCCGACGTCAAGGCGGCAGTGGCTTCGCCGCCGGCCGATGTCGATGCGCTCAAGGCGCAGCTCAACACCATCGGCGGCGACTGCGGCACCTGTCATGAGACCTACAGGATCAAGAAGGGCTGATCGCCTGATATGGCGTGGCTGAAGAAGCTCGTCGGCGCCGTCATCGTGCTGGGCGGCGCCGGCGCGGTCGCCGGCTGGGCGTTGTCTGCGCCCGTCAGGCTTGATGCCGCGACCGTCGCGCAGCTTGGCCCCGGTGATGCTGGGAAAGGCAAGCGCATCTTCTTTGCCGGCGGCTGCACATCCTGCCACGCCAAACCGGGATCCAAGGGTGATGGCCGCCTGGAGCTTGCCGGCGGGCTGGAGCTGAAGACGCCGTTCGGCACCTTCGTACCGCCCAACATCTCGCAGGATCAAAAGGACGGCATCGGCGCCTTGAGCGAGGAGGACTTCGCCAATGCGATGCTGAAGGGCGTTTCGCCCTCCGGCGAGCATTTTTATCCGGCCTTCCCTTATGCCTCTTATGCTCGCATGAAGCCGGCCGATGTCGCCGACCTCTATGCTTTTATGAAGACGCTGCCGGCGGTCGCCGGCAAGGCGCCCGGCCACAAACTCTCCTTCCCCTTCAACATCCGTCGCGGCATTGGTCTCTGGAAGCGGCTCTATGTCAGCCCTGAACCGGTCATTGCCTTGCCCGGGGGCGCGCCCGACAAGGTGCTGGCCGGCCGCTATCTGGTCGAGGGCCCCGGCCATTGCGGCGAATGCCACACGCCGCGCGACTTTGCCGGCGGCGTCAAGAAGGCCGAATGGCTGGCGGGAGCCGTGGCCGCCGAAGGCTCGGGCGTGGTGCCCAATATCACCCCGCAAGGCGGCACGAAGGACTGGTCGGAGGCCGACATCGCCAACTATCTCGAAACCGGCTTCACGCCGGATTTCGATTCCGTCGGCGGTGCCATGGTCGACGTGCAGCGCAACATAGCTCAGTTGTCGGCCGACGACCGCGCCGCGATCGCGGCCTATCTGAAGGCCGTCCCGCCGCATCCCAACGGCTATCCGGCGCGCAAGCCGGCGAGCTGACCGATTTATATCGGCTGCGCGACACCATGATGCGGTGTGCCTGTGATGTCTCAGGTCCATATTAGTTGACTTTAATAGTCATGTATCATACGCGCTTCGGCCAGTTTCCAGGCGGATCGAAGCCTTGCCCATGCACTCTCTCGACCTTGTGTTTGAATTCGCCCATGGCGAGCAGCGCGCAGCACTTCTCTTCGCCGACGGGCGCAGCCTGTCTTATGCGGAGCTCGACGACCTTGCGCAGCACTTCGCCACGCGGCTGGGGGATGAGGGAAAGCAGCTCGTCGCTATCTCAGCGGAACCCTCCGAGCATGCGGTCGTCGCCTATCTTGGAGCCCTGCGGGCGGGTCATGCGGTGGCCATGCTGCCGCCTTGCGACAAAAGGGTCTGGGACGACTTCCTGGCGGCCTTCCAGCCGGATTTCACCTATCGCCGAGCCGATGGCCGCTGGCGTCTCGTGAAGGAAGCTTGGCCCGCGAGGGACATTGAGCCGCTGCATCCCGATCTCGCGCTGCTGCTGATGACGTCCGGCAGCTCGGGCGCCGCCAAGGCGGTCAGGCTCTCCTATGCCAATCTCGAAGCCAATGCGCGCGCGATAACGACCTATCTCGAACTCTTGTCCGCCGACAGGGCCGCTCTCATGCTGCCGCTGCATTATTCCTACGGACTGTCGGTTCTCAATTCGCATCTGATTGCCGGCGGCAGCATCCTCTTCCCCGGTGTTTCGGCCATGGACGGCGATTTCCTGCAGATAATCGCCTACGGTGGCTGCACCAATCTGTCCGGCGTCCCGTATTCCTACGAACTCCTGGAACGGATGCGTTTCCGCGACGCTAAGCTCAAGGGTTTGCGCATGATGACGGTGGCGGGTGGACAGCTCAGCCCCGACGTCATCCGCCTGTACAGGGATCATTTGCGCGCCGTGGGCGGGCGTTTCTTCGTCATGTATGGTCAAACCGAGGCGACGGCGCGTATCGCCTTCGTGCCGCCGGAGAGCCTGTCCGACCGGGAGGAGCGGATCGGCGTCGCGATCCCAGGCGGCAGCCTCGGCCTTGTCGACGACAGGGGGGAGCCGGTCAGCCGCTCGGGCATCCCTGGAGAACTTGTCTATCGCGGCCCGAACGTCATGATGGGTTACGCCGAGCAGCGTTGTGATCTGGCGCGCGGGGCTGAGGTCGAGATCCTGAACACCGGCGATATTGCCGTCCAGGACGAGCAAGGTTTCTTCCGCATCGTCGGGCGCAAGAGCCGCTTTGCCAAGATTGCCGGCCTCAGGATCGGCTTCGATATCATGGAGCAGGCGCTAGAGCGGGCGGGCATTGCGGCCGCGGTGCTCGGCGACGATCGAGGCCTAGAAGCCTATGTGACCGGCCCCGGCTCGGCAGGCAGGGCACAGCGTATCCTGGCCGAAGTCAGCCGCTTGCCCGCCAATCTGGTTCGAGTTTCGACGCGTGTCGACCTTCCCAGGCTAGCCTCGGGCAAGATCGACTATGGCTGCCTGCAGCGCGAGATGTTGCTGGGACGGGCGGAAATCCGCTCCGAACGTGGCGGCGTGCCCGGAGCCTATGCCCGCGTATTCTATCCGCTTCCGGTGGGCCGCGCTGACAGCTTTGTGTCGCTCGGCGGAGATTCCCTTCGCTTCTTGCAATTGGCTCTGGAACTCGAACGGCTCGGCTTGGAATTGCCGGACGGCTGGGAACGGCTAAGTGTTGGAGACCTGACAAATCTTCATTCGGCGAAACGGTCTTTCATGCGGGACCAGGCAAACGAGACGCCTGTCGATATCGTGCTGAGGGCCTTCGCCATCCTGCTGGTGGTCGTGCATCACGAGACGCTGTGGCCTATCCCGGGCGGCTCCGGCATCATGATGCTGCTTGTCGGCTACAGCCTTGCGCGTTTTCAGTCGATCCATTTGCTTGCCGGTCGGATCCGGCACGCGCTGAAACCTGCGATTAGCGTCCTGATCCCTTATTTTCTCATAGTCGCCGCTTACTCCCTCGCCTGGCAGGCGATCCCTTGGGCCTCGATGACCCTTACCGGCAACTTCGGCTATGCCGAACCGGAACGTCACGAGATGATCCCATATCTCTACTGGTTCATCGAGGCCTATGCGCAGACGCTGTTGGTCTTCGCCCTCGCCTTTGCCGTTCCGGTTCTACGCAAGCTCGCCCAGGCTCGACCCTTTGCCTTCTCGATCGGACTATTGGCGTTTGCCGCCGCTGCGCGCTTTGCAGTCCCATTGTTCGTGGACTTAGGCAGCCGCCAGATCTTCGCGATCTACTGGGTCTTCCACCTTGCGGTCTTCGGCTGGTGCGCCGGTTTGGCCGACACTCCCGCCAGAAAACTCCTCGTGACCGCATTTGCCACTGCCGTATTGGGGTATCTAGCCTTTTGGGAGTCGGTCTGGCTGGGGACGACGGTCAAGTATTTGACGATCTTCGCGGCGCTCTCGGCTCTTCTTTACCTGCCGCGTGTTCGCCTGCCTGCTGGGGTGGGGCGGGTGGTTACGCAGATCGCCGTCGCGGCTTTCCCGATCTACTTGGTCCATCGCTTCGTCCCGGAGCTTTTGATGGCACCTGTCGCAGGCTGGCTCCCGGCTCCAAGCTTCCAACTGCTTGCGATCGCCGGCGGCGTCGCTTTAGGCGTCATCGCCGGCAAAGCCTTGGCCGCCATCCGACACCTGCGCGGCAGATTGGCCATGGAGCGCTTGCCGGAATTGCTCTCGGCGTGAGACGCTTCGACCGCGGTCGCTCCGATTACGCGTGGCGGTCGCCCAAAAAATCGAAGCCGTTTTCGAAGAAGTGGTTGTAGTCGCAGGTCAGTTCCTCGCCGGGCGCGATGTCGCGCAGCGCGTAGGTTTCCTCCGGCGAGGAGACGTCGCAGTTCGGCTCGTCGGCATGGTTCATGTAGCGCGCATCGTCCGCCTCGAAGACGATATAGTTCCGGTCGCGCCTGTCCGGATAGGAGTACCGATCGAGGTAGGACTTCACCGGACCGCTTTCGTTCTCATAAGTGTCGACCGAAATGCGCCGGTCGAATCTTGGATCGAGCTTCCAGATCAACGTGCCCTTTGGAATGCGGTGTTTGGCGAAGACACCGATGCCCTGGATGGGCGATTTGTCGAGATAGACGTCGACGAGCAGCATGACGAACCCTGCGAATGACGGATGGCGCGGCCCGAACCGGCCGCGACCAAAAACGAGGCGCATTGCGTAGCGCGAGGTGCTCGCGATTGCGAGGGAAAAATCAGGCCTTGCCGGTCACTTTCAACGCAAAGGCGTAGATATACGCGATCTCCTCCAGGCGCGAGAACCGGCCCGAGGCGCCGGCATGGCCGGACTCCATGTTGATCTTGAACAGCACCGGATTGTCGCCCGCCTTGCGGTCGCGCAGCCGCGCCACCCATTTGGCCGGCTCCCAATAGGTGACGCGTGGGTCGGTCAGACCTGCCAGCGCCAGGATCGGCGGATAGTCGAGCGCCGCGACATTGTCGTAGGGCGAATAGGCCGCGATCGTCGTGTAGTCCTCGGCCGAGGCGATCGGATTGCCCCATTCGGGCCATTCCGGCGGCGTCAGCGGCAGGCTGGCGTCGAGCATGGTGGTGAGCACGTCGACGAACGGCACCTCGGCGACGATGCCGCCAAAGCTTTCGGGTGCCATGTTGGCGATCGCCCCCATCAGCATGCCGCCGGCCGAGCCGCCCTGCGCGACGATTCGATCGTGCGACGTGTAGCGCTCGGCCACGAGATGGCGCGCTGAGGCGATGAAATCGGTGAAGGTGTTCATCTTGTGCCGACGCTTGCCGTCGTCATACCAGCCATAGCCCTTGTCCTTGCCGCCGCGCACATGGGCAATGGCGTAGACGAAGCCGCGGTCGACCAGCGACAGGCAATTGGTGTTGAATGCGGCGGGAACCGTGATGCCATAGGAGCCGTAGCCGTAGAGCAGGCAGGGCGCCGAGCCATCAAGCGGCGTGTCGCGATGGTGGATCAGCGAGATCGGCACCAGCTCGCCGTCGGCAGCCGGCGCCATCAGCCGGCGCGTGACATAATGCTCCGGATCGTGGCCCGATGGCACCTCCTGCGTCTTCAAGAGAACGCGCTCGCGGCTGCGCATGTTGTAGTCGAACACCTGTGCCGGTGTCGTCATCGACGAATAGGTGAAGCGCATGACTTCGGTGTCGTATTCGTAGGAGCCGGAAAGGCCGAGCGAGAAGGCCTCCTCGTCGAAGGCAATGAGGTGCTCCTCGCCGTTTGCCCGATCGCGCACCACGATGCGCGGCAGGCCCTCCTTGCGTTCCAGCCTGACCATGTGGTGCCTGAAGCCGAGCACCGACAGGATCAGCCGGCCGGGCTCGTGCGGCACCAGTTCCTTCCAGTTGGCCTGCACCGGATCTTCGACCGGCGCGGTCATGATCTTGAAGTCCTTGGCGCCGTCGGCATTGGTGAGGATGAAAAAGACGTCACCACCTTCCTCCAGGTCATATTGCAGGCCGGTCTCGCGCGCCGCCACCAGCTTCGGCTCGGCGAACGGCTCGTCGGCGCGCAGAAGCCGGTATTCGGAGGTTTCATGATCGTTGATGCCGATCATGATCCAGTCGTTGGAACGCGTGCCGCTGACGTCCATGAAGAAGCCGGCATCCGTCTCTTCGTAAATCAGCCGATCGTTCTCCGGATTGTCGCCAAGCGCGTGGAAGAACACTTTTGACGGGCGGTGGCTGTCGTCGAGGCGGGTGTAGAAAAAGCCGTCGTCTCCGGCATTCCACACGCCGCCGCCACCTGTATCCGGAATCCGATCGGTGAGTTCCTTGCCGCTGGCGATGTCCCGCACGCGCAGCGCGAAGAACTCCGAGCCCTTGTCGTCGAAAGCCCAGAGCAGCTTGCGATGGTCGGCCGAATGGTCGAATCCGCCAAGACGGAAATAGGGCTTGCCTTCGGCTTCCGCATCGCCGTCGAGCAGGATCTCCTCAATGCCGCCATCACGCGGCGTGCGGAAGTAGCGCGGTTGCTCGCCGCCGAGCTTGAACGACGAGCCATAGGCGTAGGGACCGTCCTTCATCGGCACGGTGGAGTCGTCCTCCTTGATGCGCCCCTTCATCTCGGCGAACAATTTGCGGCGCAGCTCGGCCGTGTCGGCCATCAGCGTTGCCTGGTAGGCATTCTCGGCCTCGAGATGAGCGCGGATCGCGCCGTCGAGCAGTGCAGGGTCCCTGAACATCGCCTGCCAGTTGGCGGCCCGCATCCAGGCGTAGTCGTCGGTGCGGGTGATGCCGTGATGAACGTCGAAGATGGGGCGTTTCTCGGGCCGCGGCGGGATGGCGGTCGGGAAGACGGAGGTTCTGGTCATTGCGTCTCGCTGTGGAATTGCCTGAAATCTGCTTGAAATGGCGAATGAACGCGTCGCTCAGCAGCGGTTCAAAGGGCGGGGTTCAAGGTGGTCTACACAAAGTAAGTCGAAAGGGGAAAAGATGAAATCCTATGTTCGAGCCGCCGTGGCTTTCGCTGTCGCTTCGGCGGTCCTGGCCTTTTCCGGCCAGTCTCATGCAACCGTGTTCGCGGCCTGGCAAGTGGCTGGCGTGCCGTTCGGCGACACGCTCAACGCGCGCAAGTATCCGTCAAACACATCGCAAAGACAGGCGGCCTATCCGAATGGCACCGTCTTGCAGATGACCGGCCGTTGCACGGGCGGGATAGATCTGCTCGACATTGCCGGCCAACCGCACTGGAAGCAGCGGCAGGCGATCCGCTACCGCTGGTGCGAGGTCTGGCACGATCCGGCGCAGAACGGTCATTTTGTTACCAGCTGGGTCTACGGCAAGTACATCAAACCCCACTGAGAGGTTCGTCGAGGCGACTTGGCTGTTCGACGCGAGGATGAATGTCCGCGCCATGATCCATAGGATTCTTCGCTCACCGGGCGGCCAAACATTAGTTTAGCCAAGCATAAAGAACCTGTTTTGACGCGACCAGAGGTGTAAAAGCGTGCTGGGCGCCACGTCAGGCTGCACTGGTCCGGCCAGAAAAATCTCGCTAAGTTACACGGCACACGAATTTTTGAAGCTGAATCGGCAATATTTGATGAATATCGCCGAATATAATTCAGTAGGTGAATTGACTTACTTGCAGCACAGGGTCATTAAGATGACGCGACGCGAATCGCAGGGCTTGCCTGCATGAATTTCGCGCGATGCCCGATCCAGAAAAAGGGCGCAGTCTAGAAAACAAACTCTCGTTGGGGCCTGAGCACAATGGATATCGTCGAAACACCTTCAAGGAATGGGGACGCGCTAATCGAGCTGACTGCCGATGTCGTCGCGGCCTATGTCAGCAACAACCCGGTGCCGGTCGGCGAACTGCCGAACCTGATTGCCGACGTTCATGCCGCGCTCGGCCGCGTCGGCGGCACGACGGAGCAGCCTTCGGCCGAGAAGCAGAAGCCGGCCGTCAACCCGAAGCGCTCCGTCCATGACGACTACATCGTCTGTCTCGAAGACGGCAAGAAGTTCAAGTCGCTGAAGCGCCACCTTATGACACATTACAATCTCACCCCGGAAGAATACCGCGAGAAGTGGGGCCTGGACGTCAACTATCCGATGGTTGCTCCCAACTACGCAGCCGCCCGTTCGCAGTTGGCCAAGAAGATGGGCCTCGGCCGCAAGCCCAAGGGTCGCCGGTAGCAGCTTCCGCAAGTCGGCAAAAGCGACGGCGCCCGCGGGGCGCCGTTTTGCTTTTGAGGTATTTCAGGGATGTCTTGCTGCGAACGGGTGAACCCGCCGCAGTGCGGCTTGTTGCCGGGCTTGGGGCAGAGTCAGGCGGTTTGCTTCAAGGCGGCTTCGGCGTCGCGCTTGATGCGCTTGACCATCGAGCGAAGGCCGTTGGCGCGCTGCGGCGACAGATGCTCGTCGAGGCCGAGCTCTTTCAGCGTCACTTCCGCATCGGTGTTCTGGATTTCACTGGCCGGCCGGCCCGAGAACAGCGCCAGCATGATGGCGACAAGGCCGCGCACGATGTGGGCGTCGGAATCGCCGCGAAAGCTGACCACCGGATCGACGCCTTCTCCCTGCTCGGTGGTCAGCCACACCTGGCTGACGCAGCCCGGCACCTTGTTGGCCGGTGTGCGTTCCGCCTCGGGAAACGGAGGCAGCGCCTCGCCCAGCTCGATCACATAGCGGTAGCGGTCCTCCCACTCGTCGAGCAGGGAGAAATCGTCGCGGATCGTTTCGATCGAGGTCGTCATTGCCCGCATATAGTGACCCGGCGCCGCCACGTCACGGAAAAAGAAAGACGCCGCGGGCGTCGAGAGGTCGGGCGGGCCCGCGGCGTTAGAGCATTTCCAGAAAAAGCAATCTCAGTTCTTCGCCGTCAGCATCGCCGGAATGTTGACCTTGGCGGGCAGCACGATGTCCTCGGCGACGCTGCCGGTGGTCTCGCCAGACGTCTGCGCTGCCTTCGCAGCGGGCGCGGCCGTCTTTTCCGACTGCTGGTCATCAAGCATGGCGGCGGCGATCTTGGCTGTCTCCTTGGCGCGCACGGTGATGGTGTGCATGGCCGATTTGCCGGTCTCGCAAACATCCGGCTTGCGCTCGCAGATGCCGGCGATGTCGCCGACCGCCTCGCGCGCCGCAAACAGCGCCTGGATCGGCCCGACTGCCTCGCGGCCATCCTCGTCGGGGCCGACGCTGAGCGGCAGCGCCAAGAGCACCAGCGAAAACCAGAAAGCCATCCTGATCAGAAAGCCCATCTCGATGCCTCGTCGTGATCGGATCATGCATCCATCGGCATGACCTCTTTTTATGGACATGACAATGGCACGAAGGCGCGAAGCGTGGCTTGCGCCGAAGCCGCGAATTTTCTTCAAATTTTAGATGAATTGGAAAGGATTGGTTTTCGCTACTGATCTAACTCAAATCTGATCCACTGTATTAACTTTGAAATAGCCATCTATGCGGCTGTTTCAAAAGAAAAATTCTGGAAAGGGCGAGCATCGGCACTGGGTTTTCAGGAAGCCAGGCGAGCCGCGCTGTGGCTAACGCTCCATTTACCATGGCGGCAGATCGACGGGCTTTGGGGTGTCGGCGTCCCGATATTTGCCGCGGGCAGGGCGCTCGCCTTCCCTGCCTTATCCATTCCTTAAACGCTGGATGCGACTTTCAATCCAATCAAGAGTCACCTGCAGAAGCAGGGCAATTCACGACCGGGTCCGAGTGCGTTGAGTTCGATTACGGCCAGATACGTTCCTCTGCCTGGCGCGGTTGCCGCCGGCTGCGAACGCATGGTTCATCCGACCGTCACGGAGGAGGCTGAGCGCCAGCGCCAGCGCCGCTTCATCGGCGTCATGCTCGCCACTCCCTTCCTCGCCGCGGGTGCGGCGGTGACGCTGGTCACCTCAAGCCTGGGCGCCGCCGTTACCGTGGCTGCGATCTTCGGCGCTTTCGGTCTGTGCTGGTTCGCAGCGCTTCTGGTTGCCGCCACCGGACGCATGACGCTCGCCGGCCGTGCCTCGGTGGCGACGGGCGGCCTCGCGCTTGCTGGCGCAATTGCCGCGGCGGGTGGTCTGGCGTCGCCAGTCGCGCTGCTTGCCGTGGCTTTGCCGGTCGAGTCTTGCTGGATCGCCGGGTCGCGCCGCGCAGCAATTTCGGGCGCGCTGGCGGCATTCGGCGCCATCCTGCTGCAGCCTTTCGCAAACCAGTTCCTGCCGCTCGGCGAGTCCGCGATCGCCGGTTGGCACTGGCTGCTGCCGCTTGCCTGGGCGCTTACGCTCCTGCCGCGCGCGGCGGCCTTCGCCAATCCCGCCGACGCGCGTCAGGCTGAGCCTGCGGTGGACCGTCTCGAAGAGACGATCGATGCCGTCGTGCTGCGCGTCTGCCGCCAGGGCGAGGTGCTCGACGCTTCGGCCAAGGCGCGTTCCATTCTGAAGTTGGCGCCGGAGCTCCTGCTCGGCGCGGGCTTGTTCGAGCGCGTCCATCTTTCCGATCGCGTCGCCTATCTCACCGCGCTCGCGGACATGCGCGAGGGCGCGCCGAAGCGCCGGCTCGACCTGCGCATCCGCTTGCCGCGCGACGGTGGCGGCTCGGCCGACAATTTCCGCCCGTTCCGCCTTGAATTGCTGCGCGGCGCGCGAGAGCAGGACATCTTCACCTTCGTCCTTCGTGAGAATGACGAGATCGCCGCGCTCCGCGAAGAGCTTGCCACGGCGAGGGAGGCTGCGGCTGCCGCCGAAGTGGCCAAGGGGCGTTTCCTGGCGGTGGTCAGCCACGAGCTGCGCACGCCGCTCAATGCCATCATCGGCTTCTCCGACATGCTGCTGCACGAGATGTTCGGCGCCTTCCGCGATCCGCGCCAGAAGGAATATGTCGCCCTGGTCAGGGAGTCCGGCCAGCATCTTTTGTCCGTCGTCACCTCGATCCTCGATGTCTCGCGCATAGAGGCAGGCGCCTATGCCACCGAGCTCGAGCCGTTCCGCTTCGCCGATGCCGCCGACATGTGCCGCTCGATGATGCGGCCCCTGGCGGAGGCCAAGAGCATCGCGCTTGGCGCGCAGATCGCGCCTGACGCCGGCGAGATCAATGCCGATCGCCGCGCCGTGCAGCAGATCCTGATCAATCTCGTTTCGAACGCCGTGAAGTTCACGCCTGATGGCGGCAGCGTGGTGATCGGCGCCAAGCGGGTCGGCTCGCGGCTGCATTTCTGGGTGAGTGACACCGGCATCGGCATCGCCGACGAGGATATGGCCAACCTCGGCAAGCCGTTCATGCAGATCCAGAACGACTATACGCGCCGCTTCGAGGGAACCGGGCTCGGCCTGTCGCTGGTCAAGGGGCTGGTGGCGCTGCATGAGGGCACGATGTCGATCGAGAGCGCCCCGGGCGAAGGCACGACGGTGACGATCAGCCTGCCGGTGAACGGACCGAAGCGGCGCTCGGGCGCGCCGGCCGACGTGCTGCCGGTGCCGATTGCAAAGCCGAAGGGGGATGCAAATGGGGACAGCAATGGCTCGCTCCGCAAGACGGCCTAAAGTGGTCGAACCCGAGCGCGGGTTGCTTGCCGAGAGCGCTGGGGCGCTCGGCCAGATGATCTCGCGCAATCCGGTTCTGGTCGGCGGCTCGACCGCCTTCCTGGTGACGCTCTTCTACGTTTCGGCCAACGCGCTCTGGTACCAGCCTTTTCCGCACACGGGCGCCTTCTTCGCCACCAGGAGCATCGAGAATTTCCCGCATGCCGTCTCGGATGAGCCGGAGACCACCATCAACATCGTGCGGCAGGCGCAGCCCGCTCCCAAGCCCGATCCGGTCGTCCAGCAGGTGCAGGGCATATTGAAGGACCTCAATTTCTACGACGGCACCGTCGACGGCCTCACGGGCCCAGCCACGCGCAAGGCCATCCAGGCCTATCAGCTCAAGGTCGGGCTGCCCGCCTCCGGCGATGTCGACGGCGCGCTGCTCGATCAGCTTGGCGCCAGGCAAACGACTGCGGCCATTCCGCATCCGGCCCCGAGACCGGCCGATAGGGCGACGGCCCAGGCCGCCGGACCAGCGGCCATTCCGGTCGCCGCCCAGGCCAGCGGCGCAACGCAGGCGCCCGACGCCCGCATCGTCAAGATCCAGGCTGGCCTGAAGGCCTTCGGCAATGACGATATGCAGCTCGACGGCGTCGTAGGCGCCCGCACCAAGTCTGCGATCAAGGAATTCCAGGCGCTGTTCGGCCTGCCCGAGACCGGCGAGCCGGACGAAGTGGTCTATGCCAAGATGCGCGAGATCGGCCTGACAAACTGAGGGCTGCCGGCTTTTCGGTTCCATTGCCGATGCTGTAAGGAACCGCGCATGCCATCCGGAACCCTGCCATGCGCGTGACTACCGATCTGTGGGTATCGGCCCTTCTGCGCCGTGTCTTCACCGCCGGCGGTTTTGCTGCCGTGGTCAAGCGCGGCGCGACCGAGGCCGGCGCCGTCTTCGTGTTGTCGCGCGACCGGCTCGGCGAAGTGGCTCTGTACGGACCGGCGCCGCAAACGAGCTACGATTCGGCCAAGCCCGACGAGCGCTTCTTCACCTTGCTCGATTCTGGCGACGATAGCTCGGCATTCGATGCAAGGCTGGAAAAGGAAAAGAGATTCGATCCCGACATCTGGGTGGTCGAGATCGAGGCCGGCTCCGTTCCGGTCGAGGAGCTTGTTTCCGTGAAGGCGGAATAGAGGCGGCGGCCCAGGGTCGCGTCCAGCCACGGAAAACCGCTGAGCACCTTCCCTGGAATTGGTTCAGGACGCTTTGCGGCCGGCGGCCTTGTCATCGCTGTTCGATGCGTGGCGCCCTGTCTCGATGGCATTGCCGCGGATCGCCCGAGACAGCGTTTCGGCTTTCCAGGCCCGCACCTTGTCGAGCGCTGCCTCGCGATGCAGCAGCCGATAGCGGTCGAGGAACAGACGGATTGCCTGGGGATGCGGAAACTCGCCGGGATGGACCGCGACCGCGATCAGGAAGGCCCTGTCTTCGCTTAGGTCGAGCGCCTTGAGCGCCGCAAGCAGCGCTGCGTAGCCCGATTGCTCTGTGATCGAGCGGGCTGTGGCAAAATCGATGTCGAGCGCATCGGCAAGCGCTGTCTGGAAGAAAGCAAGGTTGCCCGTCAGCGCCGTCTCGCGCAGCTTCAGATAAGTCGGCTGTCCGAGGAACAGGTTGACAGCGGCACTTTCGCCGGCGGGCCGCATCATCGAGCGCAGGCGTCGCCGCGCGTTTTCCTCAGGCACGCCGGGATCCGGGCGGTTGTCTTCTGTTGCGGAAGCGGCCGGTTTCACCGGCGCGATCTTCGTGACCGTCTCCGGCGGCCGCGTGTTGACCAGCGTCGGCTTCTCCAGCGCGCGGATCAGGTGGGCGATGGTTGCGTTGAGTTCCTTGCGGCGAGCGATTGCGCGCGCGTGCGGCAGGCCATGGCGGCCGATCAGCGCGATGAGGTCGATGTCGCTCAGCGCGTTCGAGCGGGTAAGCAGCGGCGCCGCGATCTCGACCGGCTCCTCGGCCAGCCGCCGCACCAACGCGGCCGGCGCATATTCGCATTCGGAAAGGGCGGCGGCGACATAGCGGCGCGATTCGACCGACACTTCGTCGAACAGCGGCAGCGTCAGATCCTCGAGTTGGGCGATTTCGCGCCGCGACGGGCGCGTCAGCGAGCAGAAGGCCGACACGGCGGCGCGGAACAGCCTTTCGGCTTTTCCCGCTTCGGTCCGGATAGCGATGTGCCTGAAATCCGAAGAAGACACGGAGGATACGCCCGATACTCGACACAGACCCGGCCCCGCGCCTCCGGCCGGGCCGGTTTCGCGTCTCCAAGGAACAAACATCAAATTAGCCGCGATCCGTTAGCGCTCCGTTAACCCTCTGCCCGCCTTAATCGACTTTGGAGGCGTTGCGTTGTGCTCCGGTCAAACCGAGAGGAATACGCGAACCATGGGCATGGTCTTGTCTTTCGTGCCGCGAGCGGCACCCGTCAATCGAGTAACCCACGACACCGACACGGCAGCGGCTGTCATCATCTTCCCCGGCGTCCGCTATGAGCCACAGCCGCAGGTCGGCGGGGCGCGTCCGGACGGCCCGGACAAGCCTGTGTCGCCACGGCCACTAGTGCCGCATCACTGAGCTGACTCTTCAGTATTCCTGCAGCTCGCAGGCACTCTGTTCGAGAAAGCGCGACACGATCGGCTTCCAGCTATCGTCCGGCACGAAGGCGCGGACGACAAAGATTCCCTCGTCGATCGGCGCCTCGACAAAGATCGCGCCCTGCAAGTCCTCGGGAAGATCGCGCCGCACGTCGATCATCTGCGCCGGTGTCAGCACCACGGCATCGAGCTTCTCGCTGTTCGCATTGTGGTCGTTGAAGGAATAGATGTTGTGGCCGCTGCGGTCATAGACCGAAGCCGACCAGAACGGCACGTTGCCGGGCGCCCGGATCCGCACCAGCCCGTCGGCGAGATTGAAGCGGCAGGCGGCCGCGTAGAACATGGGGTCGACCGACTTCACCACAGGTGCACCGCCGGCCTCCGCGTCCAGGCGCGTCATCTTGTAGAGGTCGGAGGCCATTGCCAGCCGCGACCAGGCATCGCGCTCGGAAAATTCCGGCACCAAAAACAGCACCGCGATATGCACGATGCCGGCGCCGAGCAGACCGAGGACCAGGGCGTGCAGCAGGCTACGCATGGCAGCCCGCCTTCAAAATGCGCGGCAGCGTCACGTCGGAAAGCCCGGTGCTGCTCGCGATCGGCGTGTCGTAGAAGGTCAGCACGAAATACATCTTGCCGAAGCCGGCCGTCAGCAGCCAGTTGCCCGGGGCAGGGCGGTCGCCAACGGAGATGACGACCGAATTGTCGGGCCGGCGCAGCACTTCGTAGGATTGCAGGGCCGCCTGTCTCGCCTTGCCGGTGTCGATGACGCCGAGCGACTGGTCGGCGGCATAAAGCGTCCAGAACCGGGCCGTCGGGTAGCCGCCTTCGATCGAATAGGCGCATTCCCGCTTCAGCGGCTGGCCGGCTGCGTCGCGCTCGGCGACGAAGGACAACCCCTCCGCCCGGCCGAGCGCCAGCACGCCCTCACGCGCCACGCGCGCCTTGGAGTAGGGGTCGGAGCCTTCCGTGCCGATTTCAGGAAAAGCTGTCCATTGGCCGATGCGGATCGCGCCGACGCCGTCCTGCGCGTTGAGCGCGTACCAGACGCTGCCGCCGCCAAGGCCGATGGCCATGGCAAGCGAAAGCAGCGTGAGGGAGACGGTCTTGAGCATGGAAGGCCGGAACTGAGGAGGTTGCCCGGGATATCGCGGCGCGGGGCCTCGTGGCAAGCCGGCTTGCCTTGGGCATGGCGATATTCAGGTGGTTGCGGCCTGCAGTAGTATGACGTTCCCATGTCGGCGACCGGCCTGTCATGGACAAGTCCGCACCGCGCCCCTTCTGATTCTCGGCGGCGCTGCACGTAGCCATCCAATCACTGACTTGTCAGGCGCCGATCCGATGCCCGTGCTTGAAGCCGCCGCCATTTCGTTCCACATCGGTCGGGATGAAGGGCGAGACCGGAGAGCGGCGTCGGAATTTGGCGTGGGCTTTGCCCGCATCGCTGATGCTGCATGCGCTGATCGCAGCGTTTCTGGTCTATACCTTGCCCAAGCCCGCCCAACAGCCGGATCAGGAACAGCCGGTCAATGTCGCGCTTGTGCCTCCGCCCGAGCAACCTAAGCCGAAGCCTCCGCCCGCACCGCAGCCGAAGCAACTCAAGGCCGAGAAGCCCCCGGAACCGAAAGCCGAAAAACCGCCCGAGCAAAAAGTGGAAAAGCCTCCAGTGCCGGAAAAGCAGCCGCCGAAGCCACCGCCGATCGCGGTGCTAAAGCCCGTTTTCCAGTATGGCAACAAGGACACCGGCCCCAGGAAATCCCTGGATGGAGCCGGCAACCGGGACAACACGCCGTCGCCGGCCAAGGATAGCGATAGCAAGCCGCCCGCCGTGGCGAAGCCTGCACAGAAGCAATCTGCCGCGCCGGCAGATGCCGATCAGCCGGCGGATCAAAGCACGGCTGACGAGAAGCCGGTAATCGCCGCGACGGACGCCGAGCCCACGCAAAGTGAGGAGAAGGCAGCCCAGGACACGGATAAACAGCAGGCTGCCGAGCAAGAGGCAGGAGCGCCAACCGCCGAAAAGCAAACAGCCGCGGCGCCGACGCCGACGGATGCCAAGAGCGGCGATAAGGTCGATCTTCCGGCCGTGACCGAAAAGCAAAAGCCCAAGCAAGCAAATGCGCTGAAGTTCAGGCCTGCAA
>NZ_RZSV01000170.1:0-12559 GCF_004023205.1 Mesorhizobium sp. M1A.F.Ca.IN.020.03.2.1
GCCCGAAAAGCGTCAGCACCGGGATCAGGTAGACGAAGGTCGGCAGCGTCTGCATCAGGTCAAGCACCGGCAGCATCACGCGGTAGACCTTCGGCTTGTGCGCCGCCCAGATGCCGAGCGGCACGCCGATCGCCATTGCCATGGCGGCGGCGGCCACCACCAGCACCAGTGTCTGCACCGTCTGCTTCCAGAGGTTCTGGTTGATGATGAAGATGAGGCCGATGAAGACGCCGATGGCGAGTGGCCGCGAGCGTTGCAGGAACCAGGCGATGACGGCGACGACCAGCGCCAGCAGCACCGGCGGCAGCATCAGCAGGAGGTCCACCGCCCCGTCGAGGATGAAGTTCAGGCCGTTCGAAAAGGCCCTGAAGACGGTGTCGAAATTTTCGGTGAGGAAGCCGAAGAAGGCCTTGCCCCATGGACCTATGGGAATCTTGTAGGCGACCAGAAATTTCGAGATCGGATCCATCTTTCCCCTCTTTGGTCCTTGCCGCCCCTGCCGAGCGGTCACCTTCTCACAGCATATGAAAAAGGGCAGCCTTTTCCAGCGGCTGCCCCTTTCCGGAGATCATGCCGGACTCAAAGCCGGCTCAGCTCCCAAGCGCAGTCTTGATGGCCGCAGCCGCATCGCCGCCGTCGAAGGTGGTCACGCCGGCGATCCAGGGCGCGATCGCGTCCGGATGCTTCTTCAGCCAGTCGGTGGCGACCGTCTGGGCATCGCCGCCTTTCAGGATCGCGTCCATCATCTCGCCTTCCATATCGAGATTGAATTTCAGGTTGGAGATGAACTTGCCGGCATTCGGGCACTCGGCGGTGTAGCCCTTGCGCGTGTTGGTATAGACGGTGGCGGCGCCGAAACCGCTGTCGCCCATCCCGTCGAGATAGGTGATCTTCATGGCGCCCATCACCGGATGCGGCGTCCAGCCGAGGAAGGCGATCCACTCATTGTTCTTCATCGACTGCTCGGCCTGCGTCAGCATGCCGGCTTCCGAGGACTCGACCAGCTCGAAGCCTTCGAGATTGTCCTTCGGGTTCTTGATCATGTCGAGGATGATGCGGTTGCCGTCATTGCCGGCCTCGATGCCGTAGATCTTGCCGTTGAACTTGTCCTTGAACTTGCCGAGATCGGTCAGTGTCTTGACGCCCGCATCCGCGACATAGGTCGGCACGACGATGCCGTAGCCGGCGCCGGTCAGGTTGGTGCTTACCGTCTCGACCGAGCCGTCGGCGGTATAGTCCTTGATGTCATTGGTCATCGACGGCATCCAGTTGCCGAGAAAGACGTCGAGGTCCTTGTTCTTCAGCGACGCATAAGTCACCGGCACCGAAAGCTGGATCACCTGCGGCTCGTAGCCGAGCGCGGTGAGCAGCACCGAAGCCACCCCGGTGGTTGCCTGGATATCGGTCCAGCCGACATCGGACAGTCGCACGGCCTTGCAGCTCGCCGGATCGCCGGCATAGGCCGCGGTCGTGGACAGAAGCGCCGCCAGCCCGAGGCCGGCGACGAAGGATTTCATACGCGACATGAACTTTCTCCCATTGCGGTTTTTTAAAGCGGCGCGAAGTCACGGTTCTTGCGCCCGCCTTGTTTCGCCAGCCAAACACCATTTTGATGCGGTTTCAAGCGGTTCCACACCGCGATCAACGGCGCGCGCTTGCCATTCAGCGACATGCCGCGCTTTCCGGCGGGCCCGCTTTTTTGGTGGAAGGAGCCCGCGGCCCCTTCCCCGCCCCGCGGCAATTGAGCTTAAACACCCATATGGCCAAGCTCTACTTCAACTACGCAACGATGAATGCCGGCAAGACGACGATGCTCCTGCAGGCATCCTACAACTATCGCGAACGCGGCATGACGACAATGCTGTTCGTCGCCGGCCATTACCGCAACGGCGACAAGGGACTGATCTCGTCGCGCATCGGTCTCGAGACCGAGGCCGAGATGTTCCGCGACGGCGACGATCTCTACGCCCGCGTCGCCGAGCATCATGAGCACACCACCGTGCATTGCATATTCGTCGACGAGGCGCAGTTCCTCGAGGAGGAGCAGGTCTGGCAGTTGGCCCGCATCGCCGACCGGCTGAACATCCCGGTCATGTGCTACGGCCTGCGCACCGATTTCCAAGGCAAGTTGTTTTCCGGCTCGCGCGCGCTGCTCGCCATCGCCGACGATCTGCGCGAAGTGCGCACCATCTGCCGCTGCGGCCGCAAGGCGACGATGGTCGTTCGCCTCGGTCCCGACGGCAAGGTGGCAAAGCAAGGCGAGCAGGTGGCGATCGGCAAGGACGTCTATGTCTCGCTCTGCCGCCGGCACTGGGAAGAGGAAATGGGCAGGGCTGCGCCCGACGACTTCATCGGCTTTGCCCGCAACTGAGACGGGGAGCCTCGCGACTTCCGACTAAGTTGGGCAATTGCTGCCATCGGCCGGCTGATGGCCGCTTGATTGCCACGATTCGGCACAACAGATTTGCACACTTCCCAGCGCCGCAGCTTGTCCGCAAAAACAAGAGCTTAAGGCATACCAGCTAAAGCTGCCTGAAGGCGGCGCGCATTACTCCGGCATGAGCATGCTTGCCTTATCTTTCAAGGACCTGGCCAATTCTTTTGTTTTGCCATGTCTCCCTGTCTTCCTTCTTTCAATCCCTTGAGCCCCCACATATATTCGGCGACGTGCGACACGAAACCGGATGCCGAAGCGGGAGGCCCCTATGGCGACGTTGCAGAATTTCGATGCCGAAATTGCCAAGACCAAGCAGGTCGTCGAGGACATGCGCACCAAGATCGAGCAGTCCGGAACCGTGCTCGACACGCTCGCGCAGGCCGACAGGAAGATCGGCGATGCCAATTTCGACCTCGAGAACGCCCGCATCGAGGACGTGCTGAAACAGCAGAAGATCATGGAAGGCAATATCGCCGACCTGATCATCGGGCTGGAGGACGCCACCAATGTCTTCGGCGCCGAATTCGAGAGCATGAAGAGCTACACCGGCTGGGAAAATCTCGTCGGCGTCTTCTCCGAGCAGCGCAAGCAGCGCATGCGCACCGACCGAGTGCGCAACATGTCGCTCGCCGGCAATTTGCAGGAGCTGCTGGCGAAATCGGACACCATCGTCGGCATCCTGAAAGCCCAGAAGCAGATCCTCGACCAGCGCTACAAGACCTCCGAAGCTAGCCTGTCGCAGGTGATCGAGCGCCGTAAGGCGACTATGACCAATCTCGAGGCGGTGCAGAAACGCATCGAGGAACTCAACCCGATGCTGCTCGACATCGAGAACAAGATCGCCGCCTCGACCAGCCAGAAGGAACGCACCCAGCTCGAGGGCGAGCGTTCGAAGATGGCGACCGAGTACAACGAGAAGCAGGCCAAGGAGCAGGAGCTGCTGGCCGAAAGCCAGACGCTGGAGCGCTACACCTCGATGTTTCAGACGTTTGTCGATTCCCTCAACAACCAGATCGCCGCGCAGTCGACGCTGATCAACAAGCTGACAATCGACACCGAGCAGCGCATCGTGCTCTACAAAGCTCTGGAAGACTCGCTGAAGACGGCCGCCCAGCAGGACGTTGCCCACAAGATCAACACGCTGGGCAGCCAGGTCGACAACACGGCCGAGGAGACGATGGCCGGCATCGGCGCCGCTTCGCAGAAGCACATCGGCGATCTCTTGGAGATGCACGAGAAGAATATGGTGGCCACCGCCGACATCCAGCGCCGCAAGAAACTCGCCGACGACGCCTTCGCCCGCCGCTTCGACGAGGTGATGAAGAAGCACAATTCGGCGAACTACGTGCAGCAGTAGGCGGTGTGACGGCATTCTTCGACACGGCGGTGCCATGACCCCCGAAAATGAAGCGGCGGCGCGCTACTTCTTCGCCATCACCGCAGCGCTGAGCGGGCTCGAACTGTTCATGCGCGACGATCGCTCGCCGCTCTACCGGCACGGCATCGTCGCCAAGATCGTCGCCGAATACATCGCCCGGCTGGAAAACTCATTCGACTGCTGGCGCAACCGGCTGGGCTTCATGGATACGTTCCGCATTTCGCGCGCCGACAGCGGCTATCCGGTGTTCCAGAATCTGCTCGAATTGGAGAACGACCGCCGACAGGCAGATAGCCGGTTGGCCAACATTCCGCAGGCCGGCGAGTTGCGCGAGGAGATGGCCGACTTCATCCTGCGCCACAAGGAATTGCCTGTGGCGCTGCAAAGGTCGATGGCCGAGCGGCTCTATCTGGAGGGTGTCAAGAGCGAGACCACCTTCGGTCCGTTCACCCTGGCGCAGACGGCCAAAGTCTCGGTCAATCCGAAGACCATGCGGCCTTACTACCTCGTCCACTGGGCCTCGTTCGACGGCAGCGCCAACCTGCCGCTGATCTATATGGTGACGGTCGAGGACTCCTCCGAGAGCATGGTGCGACAGCTCGTCGACGCGAACGGCAAGCTGAACGAGAAGATCGACATTCCGCTTCCTGTCGATGGCCTGCTCAACCCCGAGCTTGCCCACCGCTTCGACGATTTCACCGAGAAGAATTCCGCCTACACGCTGTCGCCGGCGACCATCGCGGTCAATCTCGACAAGGATTTCGAGCCGCTGCACCCGAAGCAGTTGCGGCGCGTCGTGCTCGGCCCGTTCTATACGGCCGGGATCACCGAGAACAATTCGACCGTTACCGAGGTTCTGGCCAAGGTGCGCAAGCCGGAGAACGCCTGGTTGCTGACCTGGACCATCCAGGAAGTCTTTTCCAAGTCCGAGAAGCCCGGCCGCAAGGGGCTGTTCTCCAGCGAAAAGACGACGCAGGAATTCTTCATCAACACCGACGACCTCGAAGCCGCGCGCCAAGGCGTCTCCAGCTATGAGAACCACGCGCTGATCCCGCACGAGGCCTATCAGGCGCTCTATGCCGCGGGCGAAGCGCAGAAGATCTTTTCCGGCTACAAGGTCCACATCCTGTCCAAAGGGCAGGTCATCAGCGATGTGTGACCGTCGAACCGCGGAGCATCCGTAATGGACACCGGGCTGACCACGATCTCGGAATCGACAATCGAAAAGCATCGCGCCACCGCGCAGAGCTTCATCACCCGCATCGTCGTGCTGGAGGATCCATCGCGCGAGTCCGGCACCGCGCTTGCCGGCACCAACCGGCGCTTCGTCTCGACCGTCTCGGCCGGTTCGGTGCGCCGCACGCGCGAGGTCGAACTGTCGAAAACGGTCGCCGCGATCCATCCCGACGACCAGCTGATGAGCATCCCGCAGCACATGCTTCTCTACCGCGCCCGGCGAGGGCTCGCGATCGCGCTGGCCGTATCGGATGTCTTTGCCGAAGGATCCGATCTCGAAAGCCTGCAGGCCAAGAACGCGCGTGCCCCGCTCGAAGGCGACGAGGCGGCGAGATTCAAGAAGCTGCTGTCGGCCTCCGCCTATGTTTCGGCTTTCAGCTTCGCCTCCTACCTGTTCCAGCTGATCGACAGCGAAGGCGAGGCGCCGAACGACAGTCCCGAACCCGACTTCCTGTTCGACACGCCGCAGGACGCGGTGAAGTCGATCGTGGCAGGCCTCGACAAGGCAATTGCCGGCTCCAAGGACGATGCCGATCTGATGACCAGGGCGCGCGCATTCGCCCGCGTCGCCATCGACGGGCTGCTCGCGCGCAAGGGGCGCTTCGACGGCATCGGTCCGTTCGAGAACGCGCATATCCGCATTGATGCCGACGACTTCACCCTCGACGGTTTCGACGTCGCGCCCGGCAAGCGCTTGAAGCCGCTGGTGATGACCTTCAAGAAGCCGGAAGAGGTCGTCGGCAATCACATTGCCAAATACCAGTCGGTAAAGCTTGCCAAGATGCTGATGGCCTATGATTTCGAACGCGAGCTGAACCCCTTCGTGGAGCTCGGCGGCTTTCTGTTCACCTTCATCGGCGACGGCGCGCCAGGCACCGGCAAGACGACGCTGATCCAGATGATCGCCGGCCTCCTCAACAACTATTGTCAGGTCGCCGGCTATCCCTTCGTCTACGAGAATTTCGGGGTCGACCAGATTTCTTCCTACCAGGGCAAGTCCGGCCAGAACTGCCGCCAGTTCATCAACAATGTGCTCAATCCGCGGGCCATCGGTTTCGGCACCATCGACGACATCGACCAGGTGGCGGCGCGCCGCTCGGACGACCGTGCATCCGCCGGCCAGCAGGAGATCACCGGCGTGCTCATGGACGCCTTTGCCGGCGCTTCCACCGTGGTGCGAGGCAACTGCTCCTTCGGCATGTTTTCCAACTACCCCGAAAATGTCGACGACGCGCTGCGCCAGCGCGCCGGCGCCCGCTGGCTGGTCGACGGCCCCCAGAGCCGCGACGACTACATCGACATCTTCGTGCTGCTCGCCGGCAAGAACCACAAGATCCCGCTGGGCGAGCACGAGCTCTATGCCGCGCAGGAAATCCAGCGCGCCGTGACTGCGGCTTATGAGGAGCACGAGAAGCCGCAGGAAGACGGGCTGATGAAGGTCTATGAGCGCTATATGAAGGAGAACGGCGCACCGAAGACGATGGCCGATATCGGCACCTACCTGCACATGATCAAGGATGCCGAGCCGCGCTTCACCGGCCGCGCCATCAAGAACGTGACCGACGCCATCAAGATGCGCGCCATGGATATCGAGCTGCCGGACGACTGGTTCGAGAAGCCGGAAGCCTTCATCCACAAGGCCTACGACGACAAGAAGGCGATGATCGAGGAGTTGCGCGGGCCGTTCTCGATGGACATGGTCATGCAGGAGATCAACCGCTACGCCGATTCCGAATTCCGCTACTCCGACAAGTCCGACGACGCGGCGGTCGAGAAGCTTTTGCGCGACGCGCGGCTGCGCGAACGCGCCGTGCGCGAGATGGAGGAGCTGAAGAAGAAGGGGCTTTGGAATGCGTAGGCTTCCTTCGCTGCCCGCAAGTGCGGAAGGATGTGGTGCCAACGTCGGCGCCTCCCTCTCCCCGTCCTTCACGGGGAGAGGGTAAGAGTGAGGGGCAGCGCCGTGCGTGGACCAGAAGTCGCTACAACGAAACGGGCAAGACGCCTCCGGCAGTCGGATAACGACGCGGAAACAGCTCTTTGGATGGAACTGCGCGACAGACGATTGAATGGCCATAAGTTTGTGCGGCAGTTTCCGATAGGCAATTATTTCGCTGATTTTGCCTGCAGGGAGTGCCAGCTCGTTGTCGAGGTCGATGGCAGCCAGCATGCAGGCGACAGCTACGACCAGATCAGGGATCGCTTCCTGATCTCAAACAATAGGTCCGTTCTCCGCTTCTGGAATGTCGATGTCTTGAAGAAGCGGGATGAGGTGCTCGAAACCATACTTGCTGCGATCGAATGCCGTCTCGATTGTCTGATCGAGACGCACGAGCTTCGATTTATTGCTGCCAGCGGCTACGGGGAGACAAATCTTTGATCGTTGGCGCCGCCCCTCACCCTTACCCTCTCCCCGTCAAGAACGGGGAGAGGGGGGCGTCGGCGTTGCCGGTTCGCCTTTCGAGGCTACATCCGTCGGACCTTTGCCAATGACCCGTCCCGCCAAAAAGCCCGACCTTCTGCGCGACAACGAGCTGATCTATGGCAGGCTGCTCGTCGTCGACGAGCCGCATCTCATCCAGCGCTACAACAAGGCTCTCGTCGCCTTCGGCCTCGAGCCGACCAAGCTGACGAGCTTCCAGATCGACCGCACCGGTTTCTCGCCCGAGGTGGCCGAGGAATGTGGCGATTACGGCTATCTCGATCCCAACGAGGTCAACCGCCGCTTCATCATCCTGACGCCGTCGCAGATCGATTTGCCGGTCGTGCACACCGCCTTCTCCAACACCTCGCAGCTGATGTTCGAGTTCATGTCCAAGAACCAGCGTGCCATCGACGCGCTGACCATCAAGGACGTCATCTACGGCGAGATCGAGGACTCCGTCCCCAAGGTCGACGACATCGAGGACCTGCTGTCGATCAATCAGGTCGAGTTCAAGGTATTGTCGGCCGAGGACGTGCTCGGCAAGGCGGCCGAGCTCGGCAAGCTGGTCGACCGGCTGAAGCAGGAACCCGACGCCTGGCGCGACAACGCCATGCTCGAGCGCATGGTCGGCCTCGCCAAGGTCTGCGGCGACATCCGCGAGAACGCGCTGGTGCCCGATCAGGTGATCTTCCGCCACAACGCCTACTGGACCAGCCATTTCGGCGGGCTCTACGTCTTCGTCGACCCGGACATGACGACGGTGATCAGCGATCCGGCTGCGCCCGGCTTCCGCCGCTCGCGGCCCTGGCAGGTGAGCTATCTGTCGATCAACGACGCCGACAAGGTATTCCGCTTCCTCGCCGCCACCGGCCGTCTTGACCTGCCGCGCGCTTCCTGGATCGAGACCTCGGGCTATCTGGAGCACCGCGCCGAGATGGTGGTGAGGGCACTGATCCGCGATGCCGAGCCCAACCGCAACTTGACGGACGTCGACAAGGTCTGGCTGCAGACCTGGATCCACAGCCATGCCGACCTGATTGCCAGCGACGGCAATTTCCCTTTCCTCAACGCCGCCAAGCGCGAGATCGCCCAGTTCGGCCACCTGAAGCTTGAAGATGTGCCGCCGCGCCAGCGCTTCCTGGTTGTGCGCGCCAAGCCCGATCATCCCGATGCCTGGCTCACCAATCAGTTGATCTCGGATTTCGTGCCACAGGACTTCGTCTCGCGCTACGTCTTCAACAAACCGGGCTTCTACAAGGACTTCGACGGCTTCAGCGATGCGTGGCGATCGCATGTTGTGGACGTTCTGAAAACCACATATTTGAAGGACAAGGCGGCATTCCGCGCGCGCCTTTACGGCTTGACGGACTGAGGGGGGACGAGAGCCATGCTTGATCCGATCGTGAGTTTCTTCACCCGGATTTTCCAGTGGATCGGCCGCGGCATAGGCTTCGTCGTCGGCATTATTCTCTGGCCGTTCATATGGGCCGGCCGCTGGTACGGCCAGCGCGGCTGGATCCTGAAGGCGGTGGTCGGCCTTGCCTTGCTGGTTTTGATCGGCCTTTACGCCAACTTCTTCTACGCCACCCAGTGGTGGAACAATTTCGACCCGAACTATCCTGACAAATACACCTTCGAGAAGCGCAGCGTCTCGGCCGGCGAGCAGGTCTCCGCCGGCGCTGGCACCGACACCGCCAAGACCTGCGGCAACTCAGGGATAGCCCAGGTGGCTGCCGATCTGACGGACTTCAACGTCAACCAGAATGCCTGGGTCTCCTCGATGATCCTTTACAAGCTCGGCTTGTTCGGCATCGACTGGGACCATACGCCGTGGATGGACAACAAGGCCTCTTTTCAGCGCGGCATCAACCAGGCGGTCCGGCGCACCGCCACCGAGCTTGCCGACAATCTCGGCCGCGTGCGCACCACCTCGCAGATCGACGCCGACCTGCAGGATGCACGCGGCAATCTGCAATTCGACGAAGAGACCTGGTATTTCGGCCTCAACCCGTTCGGCCCCAAGACGCCGACGCCGAGCTACTACCGCGACGCGGTGCGCAAGCTGCGCTCCTTCAACGCTCGCCTTGCCAGTTGTCAGGCGACGTTCGATGCCCGCGCCGACAATCTGAAGCAATATATCGACCGCATCGCCAGCGACATCGGCTCGACCTCCGCGATCTTGAAGGAGCGCGCCGAGAACCATAATGACGGCTGGTTCGACTTCCGCGCCGACGACCGCTTCTGGTTCGCCTATGGCCAGCTCTACGCCTATTACGGCCTGATGAAAGCGGCGCAGGCCGACTTTGAGGACGTGATCAAGGAAAAGCACCTGCAGAATTTGTGGGACACCATGGACGCGCAATTCGTCTCGGCACTGCGCATCCAGCCCTTCATCATCGCCAACGGCCGCGAGGACGGCTGGCTGCTGCCGACGCATCTGACGACCATGGGCTTCTATATCCTGCGCGTGCGCTCCAACATGGTCGAGATCAGCAACGTGCTCAGCCAATAGCGCTGCCGCCACCGCAGCACGGTGGCGGATTTGCGCCGTCGCGTCTGTCGCATTCCGCGCATTGCGCGGCTGTTTTGAGACGGCGGAACGATCCCTGCTCTGGCTTCTATACGCTCGCAACGACCGGGCGCCAAAGACCCTTAGGAAGGTCGGCCGGGAACGCAATAATTTCTTCACAGGAAACATAGTTGCATGAAAGTTGACGCCGTGACCGCGACAGGGTTAGAACATGCCCTTGCGTCCGGGCGGAAACGCAGAACCGCCCTGTTTCCTCGTTTTCACGCAATTCCGGACGGAAGACCGGCTCACACTTTTCCTGGAATTGCTTTAGTGATCGAACCCGTCCCCTCCACCGCACAATCCAGAGGAAAGCCGTCATGGCCGAAGTGAAGTCCGACATCGAGATCGCGCGCGCCGCCAGGAAGAAACCGATCCAGGAGATCGGCGCCAAGATCGGCATCCCTTACGAGCACCTTTTGCCCTATGGCCACGACAAGGCGAAGGTCTCGGCCGAATTCATCAAATCGGTGCGGGGCAACAAGGACGGCAAGCTGATCCTCGTCACCGCCATCAACCCGACGCCTGCCGGCGAAGGCAAGACGACCACTACGGTCGGCCTCGGCGACGGCCTGAACCGCATCGGCAAGAAGGCGATCGTGTGCATCCGCGAAGCCTCGCTCGGCCCGAACTTCGGCATGAAGGGTGGCGCCGCCGGCGGCGGCCTGGCCCAGGTGGTGCCGATGGACGATATGAACCTCCACTTCACCGGTGACTTCCACGCCATCACCACGGCCCACAACCTGCTTTCGGCGCTGATCGACAACCACATCTACTGGGGCAACGAGCTCGGCATCGATACCCGTCGCGTCGCCTGGCGCCGCGTCATGGACATGAACGACCGGGCGCTGCGCGAGATCATCTGCTCGCTGGGCGGCGTCGCCAACGGCTTCCCCCGTGAGGCCGGCTTCGACATCACCGTCGCTTCGGAAGTCATGGCGATCCTGTGCCTTGCCACCGACCTCAAGGATCTTGAGAAGCGCCTCGGCGACATCATCGTTGCCTACCGCCGCGACAAGTCGCCGGTCTATGCCCGCGACCTCAAGGCCGACGGCGCCATGGCCGTGCTTTTGAAGGACGCCATCCAGCCCAACCTGGTGCAGACGCTGGAGAACAACCCGGCCTTCGTGCATGGCGGCCCGTTCGCCAACATCGCGCATGGCTGCAACTCGGTCGTCGCCACGACGACGGCGCTGAAGCTTGCCGACTACGTCGTGACCGAAGCCGGCTTCGGCGCCGACCTGGGAGCCGAAAAATTCTTCGACATCAAGTGCCGCAAGGCCGGGCTCCAGCCGGCGGCCGCCGTGATCGTCGCCACCGTGCGCGCCATGAAGATGAATGGCGGGGTCAAGAAGGAAGATCTCGGCAAGGAAAACATCGAAGCGGTCAAGAAGGGCTGCCTCAACCTCGGCCGTCACATCGAGAACGTGAAGCAGTTCGGCGTGCCGGCGGTGGTGGCGATCAACCACTTCACCACCGACACCGAGACCGAAATCCAGGCGATGAAGGACTTCGTCAAGGCGCAGGGCGCCGAGGCGATTCTGTGCAAGCACTGGGCTCAAGGCTCGGCCGGCATCGAGGACCTGGCGAAGAAGGTCGTCGAGATCGCCGAATCCGGCGCCTCGCAGTTCTCGCCGCTTTACCCGGACGAGATGCCGCTGTTCGAGAAGGTCAACACCATCGTCAAGCGCATCTATCGCGGCGACGAGGCGATCGCCGACAAATCGATCCGCGACCAGCTGCATGCCTGGGAACAGGCAGGCTACGGCAATCTGCCGGTCTGCATGGCCAAGACCCAGTACTCCTTCTCGACCGACCCAAACCTGCGCGGCGCGCCGACCGGCCATACCGTGCCGGTGCGCGAGGTCAGGCTCTCGGCCGGCGCCGGCTTCGTCGTCATCATCTGCGGCGAGATCATGACGATGCCCGGCCTGCCCAAGTCGCCCTCCTCGGAGAAGATCTTCCTCAACGAGCAGGGCCAGATCGAGGGCCTGTTCTAGGCAGCGTTAGGAGCTGAAATGACGAAGGGCGCCGCACTGCTGCCGCGCCCTTTTTCTTTTGGCGTTGGTGCGGCTAGAGCAGTTCCAGGAAAAGTGTGAGCGGTTTTCCGTCCGGAATTGCGTCAAAAACAAAAAGCCAGAGCATTTCGCCGTTTCCGTGAAACGGTGAATGCTTTAGGCAGCGTTCCGCGTCAGCGCCCGCTGGTTCGACGCATAGATCGTGTCGCGCTCCGGCAGGGCGCCGGTCTTCAGGCAATCGATCCATTCGGCGGTCTTGAGCACCGCGGCGAAGCGCGACTGCAGCACCACGCTCACCACGCGATGGATGTCTTCGGCAGACGCGTAGCCGGCGCTGTTGGCGTAGGGAACCGAGCCGCTGGCATCCGAGAGGAACTCGACGGAAAAGCCCATATGCACCGCATGGATGATGGTCGACAGGTCGCAATTATGCGTCATGTAGCCGACGACCGCGATCGTATCGATGTGGTTGGCGCGTAGCCAGTTCTCGAGGTCGGTG
>NZ_RZSV01000171.1:0-12506 GCF_004023205.1 Mesorhizobium sp. M1A.F.Ca.IN.020.03.2.1
GGGCGCGCACACGCCGCTCTGCTATCCCGATGTGATCGGCAAGCAGCTTGCCCAGTCGCTCGACCGGCTGCGGACCGACCATGTCGACATCTATTTCATGCATCGCGACAATCCGGACGTGCCGGTCGGCGAGTTCGTCGATGCCATGGACCGCGAGGTCAAGGCCGGCCGCATCCGCGGCCTGTTCGGCGGCTCCAACTGGACGATGGAGCGTATGGACGCGGCGATCGCCTATGCCGAACGCACCGGCAAGCAGAAGCCGGGCGCGCTTTCCAACAATTTTTCGCTGGCCGAGATGCTGGAGCCGATCTGGGCCGGCTGCATCACCTCTTCCACCGACGATTGGAAAGCTTGGCTGACGGCGCGGCAGATGCCCAACTTCGCCTGGTCGAGCCAGGGCCGTGGCTTCTTCACCGACCGCGCCGGCCGCGACCGCACCGACAATGAAGAGCTGGTGCGGGTCTGGTATTCGGAAAAGAACTTCGGCCGCCGCGACCGCGCCATCGAACTTGCAAGCAGGCTCGGCAAAAGCCCGATCCATGTCGCGCTCGCCTATGTCCTGGCGCAGCCTTTCCCGTCCGTTCCGCTGATCGGCCCGCGCACGCTGGATGAGCTGGAGGACAGCCTCAAGGCGCTGGATATTGCGCTGTCGCCGGACGATCTGGAGTGGCTGGACAACGGGCCGGAGAGACGGAGGGCGTAGCGCCCATCTCCCCCCTCGAGGGGGAGATGGCCGCAAAGCGGCCAGAGGGGGTCGGTCCGACTGGGCTCGGCCTGCTGCGGCAGATGGAGTTGGCGCTCCACGCGAGGCGACCTCCTCTGGCCTGCCGGCCATCTCCCTCACTTGGGGGGAGATTGGCAGTTTCGCTGCCCTCACCGATCAACCCGCGTCGACAAGATGATCGACGACGACGTCCGCTCTACTCCCTCCATTGCCCCGATCTGATCGAGCAGCGCGTCGAGATCGCGGATCGACGGCGCGTCGACGATGACGATCATGTCGAAATTGCCGCTCACCGAATGCACCGTCCGGACCGGCGGCATCGCCTCCAGGCTACGCACCACCTTGTCGGCGAGTTTCGGCGTGACGGTGAGCAGCACATGCGCCTTGACCAGACCCTGCTCATAGTCGGGCGACAGCCTGACGCCGTAGCCGGCGATGATGCCGCGCTGCTCCAGCCGCTCGATCCGGCTCTGCACCGTGGTGCGCGACACGCCGAGCTTTCTCGCCAGCTCGGCGGTGGAGGCGCGCGCGTTGGCGCGCAGCAGCGTCAGCAGGGCCTGTTCAGCTTCACTGATCATTTCGACGAAACCCTTCGGCAAATTGCGCTATGTTCAGCTTCACTTTGCCAGATTCCGAGCTTCCTTTCGACAGGCAAGCTGCGATGATTCCTGCCAATTCGAACTGGCAGGGGTATCGTCATGAAAAACATTGTTGTCGTCGGCGCCGGCAAGATCGGCTCGACCATCGCTGAAATGCTTACCACCACGGGAGACTACCGCGTCACGGTGGTCGACCGCTCGGCGGCCCAGCTCGCCGCAGCCGAATTGCCGGCCGGCGTCGAGAGCAAGGAGCTCGACATCGCCGTGCCCGGCGCGCTTGAGGCAGCGCTTGCCGGCAAATTCGCCGTGCTGAGCGCCGCGCCCTTCCACCTCACCACCCGCATCGCCGAGGCTGCGGCGAAGGCGGGCGTGCATTATCTCGACCTCACCGAGGACGTCGCCAGCACCCGTCGGGTCAAGGAGCTGGCGCGCGAGGGCAAGAGCGCCTTCATCCCGCAATGCGGCCTGGCGCCGGGCTTCATTTCGATCGTCGCCAACGATCTGGCCAGCCGCTTCGACACGCTGGAAAGCGTGCGCATGCGCGTCGGCGCGCTGCCGCAATATCCGTCGAACGCTTTGAACTACAACCTCACCTGGAGCACCGACGGCGTCATCAACGAATATTGCGAGCCTTGCGAGGCGATCGTCGAGGGCGAGCTGGTCGAGGTGCCCCCGCTGGAGGAGCGCGAGGAATTCTCGCTCGACGGCGTCACCTACGAGGCCTTCAACACCTCCGGCGGACTCGGCACTCTGGCCGAGACGCTGAAAGGCAAGGTGCGGACCCTGAACTACCGCACCATCCGCTATCCCGGTCATGCCGCCATCATGAAGGCGCTGCTCAACGACCTCGGGCTGCGCCACCGCCGCGGCGTGCTGAAGGACATTTTCGAGAGCGCCCTACCGGCGACGCTGCAGGATGTCGTCATCGTCTTCGTCACCGTCTCGGGCCGCCGCAACGGCCGCCTGCTGCAGGAGACCTACGCCAACAAGATCTATTCGCACCGCGTCGGCAACGTCGTGCGCAGCGCCATCCAGATCACCACCGCCTCCGGCATCTGCGCCGTGCTCGACATGCTGGCCGACGGCACGCTGCCGGCGAAAGGTTTCGTCCGGCAGGAAGACATCGCGCTCGACGCATTTCTGGCCAACCGCTTCGGCCGCGCCTACGCCCAGCACGAGACGGCGAGCCGCCTGGCGGGCTGAGCTTTGTGATCTCCCCCCTTGAGGGGGAGATGTCGCCAAAGGCGACAGAGGGGGGTCCTCTCAACCAGTGCAGCGCATGTGAAAGCCAAAGACGGAAGTCGGCGCTTCACGCGCGGCGACCCCCTCTGGCCTGCCGGCCATCTCCCCCTCAAGGGGGGAGATCCCGCTCCCTCTAAACATGCAGCGCGTGCCCGAGCGCCTTCAGCGCCGCTTCCTGGAAGCCCTCGCCCTGGGTCGGATGCGCATGAATGGTGCCTGCTATATCCTCCAGCCGCGCGCCCATTTCGAGCGCAAGGCCAAAGGCCGCGGCCAATTCCGAAACGCCCTGCCCGACCGCCTGGATGCCCAGCACCAGATGGTTGTCCGCGCGGGCGACGATGCGCACGAACCCGTCCTCGCCTTGCCTGGTCATGGCGCGGCCGTTGGCTGCGAACGGAAAATGTCCGATCTTGATCTCGCCGGCGAGCGCCTTCGCCTCGTCCGGCGACAGGCCGGCGGTGACCAGCTCGGGATCGGTGAAGCAGATCGCCGGGATCGCGCGCTTGTCCCAGCCTCGTTTGTGGCCGGCGACGATCTCGGCCACCATCTCGCCCTGCGCCATCGCCCGGTGCGCCAGCATCGGCTCTCCGGTGACATCGCCGATAGCGTAGATGCCCCGCATCGAGGTGCGGCACTGGTCGTCGATGCGGATGAATTTTCCGACCATGTCGAGGTCGATCTGCTCCAGCCCCCAGCCCTCGGTGAGCGGCTTGCGCCCCACCGTGACCAAGACCCTGTCGGCGGCGATCTTGGCGTTCTTGCCATCTGCCGTCTCGACCATAAGCGCATCGCCCTTGGTCGACAGCCCCTTGGCCTTGGCACCCAGCATCACCTCGATGCCGAGCTCGCCGAGCCGCTTCAGCACCGGCCGCGTCAGCTCGGCATCGTATTGCGCAAGCACGCGCGGCAGGGCTTCGACCACGGCGACCTTGGCGCCCATCTTGGCGAAGGCCATGCCGAGCTCGAGCCCGATATAGCCGCCGCCGACGACGGCGAGCTTGTCCGGCACCTCGCTCAGCGCCAGCGCTTCGGTCGACGAGATGACGGGGCCGCCGAAGGGCAGGAACGGCAGTTCGGCCGGCACCGAGCCGCTGGCGATCACCACCGCCTCGGCGCGGATCACCTGGCTTCCCGTCTCGGTCTCGACCTCGACGGTCTTGCCGTCGCGGAACGTCGCCCAGCCCTGCACGGTCTTGACCTTGGCCTTCTTCAGCAGCCCAGCGACGCCGCTGTTCAGCCGGCTAACGATGCCGTCCTTCCATGCGACCGTCTTGGTCAGGTCGAGCGTCGGCGGGGCGACCGCGATGCCGAGCGGCCCCTTGCCGCCGGCGATGTGCGCGATCTTCTCGAACTCTTCCGCCGCGTGAATGAGCGCCTTGGACGGGATGCAGCCGACATTGAGGCAGGTGCCGCCCGGCTTGCCGAACTCGACGATCACCGTGTCGACGCCGAGTTGCCCGGCGCGGATGGCGCAGACATAGCCGCCCGGACCGGCGCCGATGACGAGCAGCTTGCAGGAGATCTCTTTCATGGGCTTCTCGTTGCTGAGCACGGGGATTTTGGCAGAGGGTTAGGGCCTGGCGAACGCAGACCGTGGCGATTGGTCGATATCCGTGGAATCTCGTCATCCTGGGGCGGAGCAAGGAGCGTAGCGACGCGCGTAGACCCCAGGATCCATGCCGTGACGTGAAGGCGTTGCAACGGTCCAGAATTCTGGTCCGCCGCGCCCTTCGGGCGAGGTCGCGGCATGGATCCTCGGGTCAAGCCCGAGGATGACGAGGGGGCAACGTCGTCCGTATCCATACGACTATTCCACGAAGATCAGCGCCGGCGTCTCAAGCAACGCCTTGATCCGCTGCACGAAAACCGCGGCGTCCCAGCCGTCGATGACGCGATGGTCGAAGCTGGACGACAGATTCATAATCTTGCGCGGAAGGAACTGCGCGCCGTCCCATACCGGCCGCACCATGATCTTGTTGACGCCGACGATCGCCACTTCCGGATAATTGATGACCGGCGTGGTCGCCACGCCGCCCATCGCCCCGAGCGAGGTGATGGTGATGGTCGAGCCGGAAAGCTCATCGCGCGTCGCCGTGCCGGACTTGGCCGCGTCGGCAAGCCGGTTGATCTCGGCGGCGCTTTCCCAGAGGTCGCGGGCCTCGGCATGCTTGACCACCGGCACGACGAGCCCGGTCGGCGTCTGGGCGGCGATGCCGACATGGATGCCCGCGTGTTGGTGAATAACGCCGGCCTCGTCGTCGAACAGCGCGTTGAGGTTCGGCTGATCGGCGATCGCCTTGACCATTGCCCGCATCAGGAACGGCAGCAGCGTCAGCTTCGGCCGGTCTTGCCGCTTCTCTTTGTTGAGCGCCGCGCGCAGTTCTTCCAGCGCCGTGACGTCGATCTCCTCGACATAGGTGATATGGGGAATGTGCGACTTTGCGAGCGCCATCTTCTCGGCGATCTTGCGCCGCAGCCCGACGACCTTGATGTCCTCGATGCCCTCCTTGCGGGCAAGGCCGGTGGCGCGGGCAAGCTGCGGGCCGCGCGCCAGGAAGGCCTCGATGTCCTCATGGCTGATGCGCCCGGCCGGACCGCTGCCTGCAACCTGGCGCAGATCGATGCCGGCTTCCTTGGCGCGCAGTCGGACGGCAGGAGAAGCCAGCGGCTTTTCGCCTTCCGCGCGCGGCGCGCCGATGACGGACGCCGGGCGCCCAGCCTTCGGTGCCGCGACGGAAGGCTGGGCCGGGATCTGTGCCGGTTTCGGCGCCGCTTTCGAGGCGTCCGACAGCGGTTGGGACTTTGCCTCCACGGGCTCGGCCGGCGCTTCTGCCTTCGGCGCGGCCTTGGCACCGCTGCCTGCTTTCACGTTGCCTTCGCCGGCGATTTTGAGCCGCACGATCGGCGAGCCGATCGCCACCGTGTCGCCGATCTCGGCGCCGAGCCAGAGGATCTCGCCATCGACCGGCGAGGGGATCTCGACGGTCGCCTTGTCGGTCATGACGGCCGCCAGCACCGCATCCTCGCGCACCAGGTCGCCGATCTTGACATGCCATTCGACAAGCTCGGCCTCGGCGACGCCTTCGCCGACATCGGGAAGCTTGATGACATATTCGCCCATCGTCCGGCCCCCCTCAGGCTTCCATGGTCTCGACGAGCGCGCGCCCGACCCGCGCGGGGCCGGGGAAATACTCCCACTCCTGCGCATGCGGATAGGGCGTGTCCCAGCCGGCGACCCGCGCCACCGGCGCCTCCAGATGGTAGAAGCAGTTCTCCTGCACCAGCGCCGCGAGCTCGGCGCCGAAGCCGGAGGTCAGCGTCGCCTCATGCACGACGACGCAGCGCCCGGTCTTCTTCACCGAGGTGACGATCGTGTCGAGGTCGAGCGGCAGGAGCGTCCTGAGGTCGATGATTTCGGCATCGATGCCGGTTTCCGCGGCCGCGGCCTGCGCGACATAGACCATGGTGCCGTAGGCGAGCACGGTGACCGCCGAGCCTTGCCGGCGGATCGCCGCCTTGCCGAGCGGTACGGTGTAATGGCCATCCGCCACCTCGCCGAGCTCGTGCTTCGACCAAGGCGTCACCGGGTTGTCGTGATGGCCGTCGAAGGGGCCGTTGTAGAGCCGCTTCGGTTCCAGGAAGATGACCGGGTCCGGATCCTCGATCGCGGCGATCAATAGCCCCTTGGCGTCATGCGGATTGGACGGCACCACCGTCTTGAGACCGGAGACATGCGTGAACAGCGCTTCCGGGCTCTGGCTGTGCGTCTGGCCGCCGAAGATGCCACCGCCGGTCGGCATCCTGACCACAATCGGGCAGGTGAAATCGTTGTTGGAGCGGTAGCGCAGCCGCGCCGCCTCCGAGACGATCTGGTCGTAAGCCGGATAGACATAGTCGGCGAACTGCACCTCGACGCAGGGCCGCAGCCCATAGGCGGCCATGCCGATCGCCGAGCCGACAATGCCGGATTCGCTGATCGGCGCATCGAAGCAGCGGTTCTTGCCGTATTTGGCCTGCAGGCCCTGCGTGCAGCGGAACACGCCGCCGAAAAAGCCGACATCCTCGCCATAGACGATGACGCGCTCGTCGCGCGCCATCGAGACATCCATGGCGTCGCGGATCGCCTCGATCATGGTGCGTCTGGGCATCGATCAGACCCCTGCCTGCTGGCGTTGGCGCCTGAGATGCGGCGGCGTCTCGGCATAGACGCCTTCGAACATGTCGCGCGTCGACGGCTTGCCGCCGGCATGCAGCGTGCCGTGGCTTTCGGCTTCCTTCTGCGCCGCGATCACGGTTTCGAGGATCTCGGCTTCCGCCTGGATGTGGCGCTGTTCCGTCCAGACTTGCTTGTGGATGAGATGGTTCTTCAGCCGGATGATCGGGTCGCCGAGCGGCCAGGCGTCCGATTCCGCCTTCGGCCGGTAGGCCGACGGATCGTCCGAGCTCGAATGCGCGCCGACGCGATAGGTGACATATTCGACCAGGGTCGGCCCGAGATTGCGACGCGCCCGCTCGATCGCCCATTTGGCTACCGCATGGACGGCGAGATAGTCGTTGCCGTCGACCCGCAGCGACGGGATGCCGAAGCCTAGACCGCGCGCGGCGAAAGTGCCCGAGCCGCCGCGGGCAATGCCCTGGAAGGTGGAGATGGCCCACTGGTTGTTGACGACATTGAGCACGACCGGGGCCTTGTAGGTCGAGGCGAAGACCAGCGCCGCATGGAAATCGGACTCCGCGGTCGAGCCGTCGCCGATCCAGGCCGCGGCGATGCGGGAATCGTTGGAGATCGCCGAGGCCATCGCCCAGCCGACCGCCTGGATGTACTGCGTCGCCAGATTGCCGGAGATCGAGAAGAAGCCGTGCTCCTTCGAGGAGTACATGATCGGCAGCTGCCGGCCCTTCAGCGGATCGGCTTCGTTGGAATAGATCTGGTTCATCATCGCAACCATCGGATAGCCGTCGGCGATGAGCAGGCCGGCTTGCCGATAGGTCGGGAAATTCATGTCGCCAGGCTTGAGTGCCTTGCGGAAAGCGCAGCTCACCGCCTCTTCACCCAGATGCTGCATGTAGAAGGAAGTCTTGCCCTGGCGCTGCGCCATCTGCATGCGCGCATCGAAGGTCCTGAGCGTCATCATATGGCGCAGGCCTTCGAGCAGTTCCTCGTCGGTGAGCAGCCCGGCCCATGGCCCGACGGCTTCGCCGGCGCGGTTAAGCACGCGGATGATGGAGAAGGCCATGTCGCGGATGGTGCGCGGATCGACATCGACCTCCGGCCGCGGCACGGACCCCGCTTTGGGAATGGTCACATTCGAGAAGTCGGGCGTGCCGCCGGGCCGAACCTCGGGCTCGGGAACATGAAAGCGCAACATTCCAGCATCGGCCATGACCTTCCTCCTCCAATGTTGCCGGTGCGATACTTGCACATCCGCGCCGCCATTTCATCGGGCGAGATGGCGGCCGTCCTCCCGGTCATCAGCCTCGTCGAGCCGATGCGGCACATGGCCGACAAGATGCAGATATGGCGCAGAAATTTCTTGTCGATGTTTCCAAGCGTCGCGCAATTTGGCGGAAGTTTGCGGAGCGTTTGCCGCCACAAAAGACAATTAAGGCATGCGCGCCGGCCGACGCAGCTAATCTCCACCCTCGTGGGGAGTTGCTCGGCAGGGCAGAGGGGCGTGACAGACTCTGCTTCAGGGTCGTCATTCCAGGGCGGAGCAAGGAGCGGAGCGACGCGCGCAGACCCTGGAATCCATGCCGCGACGTTGACGCGTTGCGGCGGTTGGAGAATATTCTGCACCCTGGCGCTCCCCGGCAAAAGTCACGGCATGGATCCTCGGGTCAAGCCCGAGGATGAAGAGAGGCTGGCCGCTTCTCCGTTCACTCCGTCTCCGCCTCATGCTAACTCACCCCGCATGGCACAGAAGAAGGGATACGAGGTCGATTCGTGGCTGGCGCGGCCGGACCCGGCCATGGCCATCGTCCTGCTTTACGGCCCCGATCGTGGCCTGGTCGCCGAGCGGGCCAAGACCTTCGCGTTGAAGACCGGGCTGCCGCTCGACGACCCTTTCTCAGTGGTCAAGCTGGATGGCGCGGAAGTCGATCGCGACGAAGGCCGTCTGCTCGACGAGGCGCGCACCGTGCCGATGTTTTCCGACCGGCGGCTGCTTTGGGTCCGCAACGCCAGCGGCCAGAAGGCGCTGGCCGACGACATCAAGGCGCTGACGGCGGAGCCGGCGCCGGATGCTCTCATCCTCATCGAGGCGGGCGACCTGAAGAAGGGCGCTGGCCTGCGGGCCATCGTCGAGGCAGCCGGGAACGCCATCGCCTTGCCCTGCTATGCCGACGAGGCCCGCGATCTCGACACGGTGATCGACGACGAGCTGCGCAAGGCCGGCATGTCGATGACGCTCGACGCCCGCCAGGCGCTGCGCCGCAATCTCGGCGGCGACCGTCTGGCCTCGCGCGGCGAGATCGACAAGCTGGTGCTCTACGCCCATGGCAAGAAGGAGATCGACCTCGACGACGTCAATGGCTTGTCCGGCGATGTCTCCGGCGCCTCCTTCGACGGCGCGGTCGACGCCATGCTCGACGGCAAGGTCGGAGATTTCGACATTGCCTTCACCAGGCATTGTGCGTCCGGCGGCCATCCTTTCCTGGTGCTGTCCTCGGCGATGCGGCAATTGCAGGCGATCCAGGTCATGCGCGGCCAGATGGAATCCGGCGGCCGCAACGCCGCCTCGGTCGTGGCGGGAGCGCGCCCGCCGGTCTTCTTCTCGCGCCGCAAGCTGGTGGAAAAGACGCTCGAGCGCTGGAACAGCGAAGCCCTCGGCCGCGCGCTGAACCGGCTGCAGACGGCTGTGCTGCAGACGCGCAAGCGGCCCGACCTGTCGGAGGCGCTGGCCCGTCAGGCGCTGCTCGGCATCGCGGTGGAAAGCGCGAGATTGGCGCAGAGGTAGGCGATCAGCCAACCTCCCCCTGTGAGGCGATTGGCCGGCGCCTTCGGCTATCGCGGGCGCCGCAAAAAAGAAGAGGCCGGCGCAGCGGCCGGCCCCCTTGTTGTGCCTATCACCAATATATCAGCCCAGATCTAAACTTAATCGAGAACTTTATTAGTCGGCTAATTTCATGTAAATCAGCAATTTATCGGTCGTCCTTCAGCCGCCGGCACAACTCATCGAGCTGATCCAGCGACCGGTAGTCGACCCGCAGCGTGCCGCCCTTGGCCTTATGCTCGATCGAGACAATCATGCCGATCGTGTCGGTCATCAGCTTTTCCAAGGCCAGCGTGTCGGGATCCTTTTCCGGCGCGCTCGGCGCGGACCTTACTTTGGCGGGTGTCGGTCCCGCGGGCATTTGCGCCAACGCCTCGGCCTGACGCACCGAAAGCCCCTCCTCGACGATGCGCTTGGCGAGCCCCGCCGGATCGCCGGCTGTGACCAGCGTGCGGGCATGGCCGGCCGACAACGCGCCGTCGACCAGCATGTCGCGGATGACGTCAGGCAGCTTCAGGAGCCTTAGCGTGTTGGCGACGTGGCTGCGGCTCTTGCCGATCACCTGGCCGAGATCGGCCTGCGTGTAGCCATGCTCGTCGATCAGCTGCTGATAGCCTTGCGCTTCTTCGACCGGGTTGAGATCGGCGCGCTGCACGTTCTCGATGATTGCGAGCTCCAGCGCGGTGCGGTCGTTGACGTCGCGCACGATGAGCGGGATTTCGGTCAGCCCTGCGCGCTGCGCGGCGCGCCAGCGCCGCTCGCCGGCGATGATCTCGTAGCGGCCGGGCTGCAACGGCGAGGGCCGCGCCACCACCGGCTGCACCACGCCATGCTCTCGGATCGACTGGGCGAGGTCGGTGAGTTCGGCGTCGCCGAAATGCCGGCGCGGGTTCTTCGGGTTCGGACTGACGAACTCGATCGGCACCTTGCCATCCGCCGCGACCGCGCTCGGCTTTTCGGCCGCTGCCGGACGATCGATCTCGCCGATCAGCGCCGCGAGGCCGCGGCCCAGTCTTTTTCTCGATTGGTCTTCGCTCATTATTCCGTCCAGATCGTTTCGGAGTCGAATCGGCTACTGATTAGTGAAATTCGGCCTGCGCTATTCAGGCGGCGCGCAGCTTGCGCTCGCGGCGGATCACTTCCGAGGCAAGCTGCAGATAGGCCTGGCTGCCGGAACATTTGAGGTCGTAAAGGATTGCCGGCTTGCCGTAGGAAGGCGCCTCGGAAACGCGCACGTTACGCGGGATGATCGTCTCATAGACCTTGTCGCCCATATGCGCGCGCACATCCTGCACCACCTGGTTGGCGAGGTTGTTGCGGCCATCGAACATGGTGAGCACGATGCCTTGGATGGTGAGGTCAGGATTGATCGTGCCGCGCACCTGCTCGACCGTTTCGAGCAATTGGCTAAGGCCTTCCAACGCGAAGAACTCGCATTGCAGCGGCACCAGAACGGAATCGGCCGCCGCCATTGAATTCAAAGTCAAAAGGTTGAGCGACGGCGGGCAGTCGATCAGCACATAGCCGAACGGTGCCGCGCGCGCGGCTGCCGCACGCAGCGCATTGCGCAGGCGCAGCACCCGGTCTGGCGCCGAGGCGATCTCCATTTCGATGCCGAGCAGATCGAGGGTTGAGGGCACGATGGACAAACCCGGCACCGCGGTCGGCACCGCGGCCGCCTCCAGATCGAGCTCGCCGGTCAGCACGTCATAGGACGAGACGGTGCGATCCTTGCGTTCGATGCCGAGCCCGGTGCTGGCATTGCCCTGCGGATCGAGGTCGACGATCAGCACGCGCTCGCCGATCGCGGCCAGCGCCGTCGCCAGATTGATCGCCGTGGTCGTCTTGCCGACGCCACCCTTCTGGTTGGCAACGGTGATGATACGCGGTCCAGTTTTCATGGGTCGATGCCAGTGATTCATTGCGGGGTCGCCGGGTGCAGATCGGTGATTTCCAGAATGACGCCATGAGCGTCTGTCATGCTTGGATGTTCTACCAGATCGAAGGTCCAGCGGTGAGCGCTTTCTTCCACTTCGGCCCGGTAATCCCGGCCTTTGTGAAAAAGCGAACGCGCGCCCTTGGTCAGCCAGGGTGCGGCAAGATCGAGCAGGTCCGGAAGCCCCGTCAATGCCCGCGCGGTAATGACTTCCGGTGCAGAAACAAGTGGATAGCTGTCATCGATGCGTCGCCCCAGCACGCGCGCCGGTAGGCCGAATTGGCCGACGACCGATTGCAGGAACGACGCCTTCTTGCGGTTGCTTTCAACCAGATCGATCGTGGCGCCCGGCCGCTCTGCAAGCAGAAAACCGAGTACCAATCCGGGAAAGCCGCCGCCCGAGCCGAGGTCGACCCAGCGCATTGCGGTCGGCGCGATTCGCGCAAGCTGGGCGCTGTCCAGGATGTGGCGGCGCCAGACGTCGTCTAGCGTCGATGGCGCCGCCAGATTGATGCTGCGGTTCCATTTTTGAAAATGCCGCTCGAAGGCCTGCAGCCGCTCGAATGTTTCACGTGAAACCGGACCCGCTGCCTTCTGCAGGTCCGCCCAGGCATCGCCACTCACGCGACCGACCTTCGTGCAGCCAGCTCGGCATTGCGAACATGCGCGACAATGATCGCCAGAGCCGCTGGCGTCATCCCTTCCATGCGCTGCGCGTCGGCAATCGAGCGCGGCCGGCGTGCCTTCATCTTCTGCTTCAGCTCATTGGAAAGGCCGGGCACGTCCGCGAAGTCGATGGTCTCCGGAATGAGCCGCGATTCCTCGTGCCTGATCTGCGCCACGTCAGCCTGTTGGCGCTCGAGATAGACGGAATATTTCGCCTCGGTCTCAAGCCGCTCTGCCGTGTTGGGGTCGAGTTCGCCAAACCGTGGCTCGATCCGCGTCAGCCAGGCCATGTCGACGCCGGGATAGGCGAGAAGGTCGTAGGCCGAACGCCGAACGCCGTCCCGGTT
>NZ_RZSV01000172.1:0-12467 GCF_004023205.1 Mesorhizobium sp. M1A.F.Ca.IN.020.03.2.1
ATGCCGCACTGTGCGGCGGTCTCGCGAATGAGCGCCCCCGCGTCCACCGCACCTGCGAAAGCGGCATCGGCAACCGAGAGATCAACCTTTAGCTTTTCCATTCCCGCCTTCTTCAAATAATGGCGGGCTTTTTCAGGATCGAAACGGTGTTGCGGCTCCGGGTTCTTGTAAAACTTGATCGCCGGCGCGATCGGACTGTCATTGGCAACGGTGGCATGTCCGAGGAAGATTTTGTCAGCGATCTCTTGACGGTCGATCGCCCACTTCATTGCCATGCGGACGTCCGGATTGTCGAAGGGTGCCATAGTGACGTTCATCGGCAAGGTATAGTGGCCGTAGCCGGTGACTTCGATGATCTCGATTTTTGGATTGCGTTTCAGCATGCCGAGTGTCTTCAGATCGGCGCGGCCAATGTAATCCACTTCCCCGGTGGAGAGGGCAGCCATGCGTGCCGCCAAATCAGTAATGGCGATGAACTCCACCTCGTCCAAGTAAGGCTTGCCGTTCTTGAAATAGTTCGGATTGCGCTTGAGCTTGGCCGAAACCCCAGGCTGGAAATTCTCGAGCACGAATGCGCCGGTTCGTGTTCCTGATGCCCAATCCGCCTTCCCGTCCACGCTCGGCATGATGACGAAATGATAGTCGCTCATGATATAAGGGAAATCGGCGTTGCCGCTTTTGAGGGTAAAGACAACCGTTTCTGGGCCATCCGCCTTGATGTCGGAAACGGATTCAAGCAGAGACTTCGCCGCCGATTTGGTATCGACACCCATGTGATACCGCATAGAGGTCACGACATCTTCCGCCGTCACATTCTTGCCGTTATGGAAGGTGACGCCCTTGCGCAGCTTGAAAACCCACGTTTTGGCCCCATTGGAAGATTCGAAGCTCTCGGCCAAGTCCGGCTGTATGCCACCCTTGGCGTCGACCTCCGTGAGGCCGTTGGACATAGCGCCTGAAAAGGCCGTTTGCGTGAAGGTATCCGGATAGCCGGCCGGATCGATGGAATCTGTCGTCGCGCCATGCGCCATGCCAAGTTTGGCGAAGCCGCCTTGCTGCGGTTGTGCCCGCGCTGCGGTGACGAAGATCTGGTCGGAGGCAGCGACGGTCAGACCCGCGGCTAGTCCCAAATGGATGAAGTCGCGGCGGGAAACCTTGCCGCGCCCGATCAGACTTTGCGCGACGCGAAATTTGTACTCAGATTCAGACATTTCCGTTCTCCCATTTGCGGATTTTCCGCTATTTTTTTGAACCCATTCAAGTCAGCCGGTCAGGCCTTTTTCCGCTGGTTCCGTCTCCCTGCACCGGGCTGCTGATCGTTTTGACCCTCACGCCGTCACATAAATGTTGCCGTCCTCAACTGTGACCGGGAATGTTCGCGCACGCACAGTTGGGTCGACGAGTGCGGAACCCGTCTTGATGTCGAACTCCCAGCCGTGCCAGGCGCAGCGCACGATCTCGTTTTCTCGATGATAGATGAACCGCGCATCCTCGACCGGCGCGGTCGTCCCGCATTGCGGCCCCTCACAGAGGGGCGCACCGCGATGCGGACAGATGTTGAGCAGCGCATGGAAGCTCTCTCCGATCCGGAACACACCCACCGAAAGGCTCCGGACTTTGGCAATGACAGGTGTCCCGGCTTCGATCTCGTCAACGCGGCAGATGAAGGTTTTCTCGCCCATATTCTGCTCCGTCAGGCAGCGTTCGCGGTCAGGATGGCAGGAATGCGCTTGTAGACCTCGAGCGCATTCTGCCCCATCACCTTCGCTTTCCAGGAAGGCGGAATGTGGAGCGTATTGGCGTCGTCATAGTCCCAGTGCGGATAGTCTGACGCAAACATCAGCGTGTTCTCGCCATCCATCGCTTCCAGAATGGACCACAGATGCTGCACGTTGGCTGGCTGCTCCAGCGGCTGTGTTGAGAAGCGGATATTACGGCGGCAATATTCCGATGGCAGCATCTTGAGCCATGGCGTTTCTTTACGCAGCGCCTTGTAGTCCGCGTCGAGGCGCCACAGCACCGTCGGCACCCATGCGACGCCGCATTCGATCACGACGAAATAGAGTTCTGGCCATTTCTCAAAGACGCCGTGAGCGATCATGCTGGCGACATGGCTGATCGCCGACATGTGCAGGATGGCGTGCGTTTCCCAGAAGAAAGTAGTGGGGGCAGGCGCGACGGCGTTCCAGTTGACACCTCCGTGCCCGCCGAGGTGAATCGCGAACGGCAATCCCATTTCCGCGCAGGCTTCATAGATCGGGTGGTAGAAGGGATCACCATACGGCTTCACTGAGCCTTGGGAGGCTAGAACCTGGACCATGCGAGGATGATTGCCCAGCCGACGGATTTCAGCGGCCGCCAGCTTTGGATCCTGGGGCGCAATGACGATCGAACCCATGAAGCGATTGTCCTTCGGCAACCACTCCGCGATCTGATAGTCATTGTAGGCACTGACCAGGGCACTAGCGTAATACGGGTTTGCCAACGTTGAGGCTTCAATGGGCTCGTCGCCGGTCAGGACTGCCACCCCGACATTATACTTGTCGAGATGTTTTTCCTTCATAATCCGGTAGTTGTCCGCCTCGGTCTCGGGCCGCACATCTTTTCGGGAGAAATCCTGCGGATGAAACCAGGGGCGATGGCCGTGTGGGAAAGATCCTTTGGGGCCAGTCTTCTCGCCCTCGATGAACATGTCCTTCCAGATGCCCGAAAGATACGGCTCCAAAACCGTGGCGCTTGACCAGTAGTTGTGACAATCGCAGTCGACGATAAACACTTTAGCTTCGCTCCCTGTCTGGCTTAGCCGCGCCTAGCCGTTTACTGCCTCCACCTTCCGCCTTGACAATTCCCGGATCAAGCCAATGATCTCTGGCTAATGATCGGCTTTTTCGATTAAGGCGTGCTGCATGCAGTTGGACCACATCGAGACGTTCCTCGACATCATTGAATCGCGCAACTTCAACCGGACTGCGGACCGGCTGAACATTACTCAGTCTACGGTGAGTTCTCGGATCAAGGGTCTGGAAAGCGCGGTTGGGTCAGAGCTTTTCCATCGTGGTCGTGCTGGCGCTGAGCCGACCGCGGCAGGGCGACGTTTCGAAGCCTACGCGCGAGCGATGCTTTCGACATGGTCGCAAGCGCGCCATGACGTGCGCGCATTCAACCGGTTCGAAGGGACGCTACGTGTGGCCGCACAGGTTGGCATGACACGATCGGTGCTGCCTGGGTGGGTGGAGGCGCTCTGCCAGGTTCTTCCAAAGGCCTCGATTCATGTAGAGTCCGACTATTCCAATCAGATGGTGACCGATCTCAGCATGGGAAATCTCGACATAGCCGTGCTCTATGCACCCCGCTATCTTCCCGAAATTACTTATGCGCACCTCATGGTCGAGGAATATGTGATGGTCTCCACCGTTGCGAGGACGCTATCGGAGGTGAATCCTGACAGCTACATTCGCCCGGGGTACACCGTCGTACTCGAGAAAACCCATTCGGAACTGATCCCTGCCCTGGCAATTTCCAGGCTATCCATGGGATCCGAAAGCTTGGCCGAGGCGATGCTGCGACGAACCGGGGGGAGCTGTTACATGCGCAACGACGATGCCCGCAGGTTCACGGCCGAGGTCCCGTCGTTCCTGGTCGAGGGCGCCCCGACGCTTTACCAGCCCGTCCATACGGCCATGCTCGCCCGGCGCAAGCATGAGCCGATCATCCGCAAGGGGCTTCGTGCGCTCCAGCTCGCGGTGATGTCGCTCGAAACATAGATCGGAATACCCGATCAAAAAGTAGGGCTCAACCCGCTGTTCCGCGAAGGCTTTGGATGGCATGTTGGCGCGTGACTGAGAGCCCAAATGAACGCACACACCTCGTTTCCGGCTTCTGAATTTGTTGCTGCGATGCGGCAGCGGCAATGGGCCGACTCATCGCCGCAGGCAATGGTCTGCCGTCGGGTGATCGACGAGACGCACGACGTGAAAACGTTTGTCTTTTCGGCTGCGTCAGACCGCATGTTCTGCTTCAATGCGGGACAATATGTGCTTGTTCGCCTGAGCATTGACGGGCTCAATGTGACGCGAGCCTACTCCGTCTCCTCTCCACCGACTCGACCACTTGATTTGCACATCACGGTAAAGCGTACACCTGGCGGGCTGGTTTCCAATTGGCTCCACGACAATCTGCGGTCCGGCGATGAAATCAAGATTGAAGGCCCCCTGGGTTCGTTCAAACTCGATGACGCTGCCAGCGAAAAGCCTCTCTTTCTTGCGGGCGGCAGCGGGATCACGCCTCTTATGTCGATGCTGCGAATGTTGACGGATCGAGCATCCGATCTGGACCTTCGGCTCATCTACAGCGTGCGGTCGCCACGCGATATCATCTTTAAATCGGAACTCGATGCACTCGCTGCCCGATTTCCCAACGTCGAGGTGACATTCCTTTGTTCCAAGGGAGATTCCTCGTGGGCAGGACCGAGTGGCCGGTTAAATGGCCCCCTGCTCCTGCGCCTTGTTCCCGATCTTGCCAATCGTACAGTCTACACTTGCGGCCCCGAACTCTACATGAAGGCAATACGAGCCAGTTTTGATGAAGTTGGTATTGAACCGCTGGCCTATTACGAGGAGAGCTTCGGAGGCTACGCTGGCGGTGCTGCTCCGGATGAAGCCTCTGCCATTTCGTCTTTTGTCCACTTCACCAAGTCTGGAATAGAGCATTGCTGCGCGCCCGGAGAGACCCTGCTGGATGCAGCGCGCAAATGTGGCGTCTATGTCCCCACCGCGTGCCAGCAAGGAGTTTGCGGCACTTGCCGAATAGCCAAGCTCTCCGGCGAAGTGTCGATGTGTGATCTTGGCGGGCTCACTTCCGAAGAGAAGTCTGCGGGTTATGTGCTGGCCTGTTGCAGCCGCGCGCAAGGCAATGTTTCAATCGATCTTTGACTCGGTCGAAATTCTAAGCGGCGATATGGCCAATGGCCTTAACATTTGGCGGCCCTGGCGGAGTGCCCCCGGTGCAGTGTCAGGGTGCGCCTTGGTATAGTCCTTCTCGCCCGGCAAAACGTCGGGGATTGTGGCCTGGAACGTCGGCGTGAAACCGGCTGAGGCCGACTGCAGGATGAAGATCAGGACATAGATCTGCCAAATCTCAGTGACCTACGGTCGGCGAGGACGCTCAGCATGATGACTTTCTTCTCCGAACCCTACATGAATCACCCGTTCCATCTCCACGGCACGCAGTTCAAGGTCGTGAGCGCGAGCGCGACGGCCAGGTCGCCAGATCGCCCTATCTGGCATGGAAGGACACGGTCAACGTAGCGCGAGGAGAAGACGGTGCGGCTCATCACGCGCCAGGAGCAGCCGGGTGCGCGCATGTATCACTGCCACATCCTCGAGCATGAGCAGCTCGGCATGATGGGCATTGTCAACGTGCGGGCATGAGAGGCCGCGCCGTTGTCGCGGCGGCGATGCTTTTGCTCGCCGGCTCGCTGACCTTTGCTCCGTCGCTGGCAGCGGGTTCGGGCGGTCCGATTGTGGCGGCGCGACAGGAATCGATGAAGGAAATGGCGGCCGCCGCGAAGTCGATAGCCGAGATGTTCGACGGCAAGCGCGCCTATGACGCCGCCGGCTTCAGGGCGGCTGCCGAAGCGCTGCGCGCCCGCACCGGCCGCGCCATGATCGCCGAATTCCCGGCCGGCACGCTGGGGGAGCGATCGTGGGCCAAGACGGAGATTGACCAGGCGCGGCTCGAATTCGAGTCGCTCGCCCGCCATATCGGCGATCTTGCGGACGCGCTGGCCGCTAAGGCCGACAACGCGCCGGCCGAGATCAGCGCCGACATGCGCATGGGAGCGGGACTGCCGATGGATGGCGGTAGCCTGCTCGGCAAGCACCCGGGTGCCGCCGAGGCCGAGCCGGCAAAAATGCCGGAGGAACATCTGCTGCACCTGATCCTGCAGGATTGCGCCAGCTGCCATTCGAAGTTCCGGCAAAAGGAGAAATAAAAGAGGCGCAAACGCATTGGTCATCACACCGGGCCGGACGTAGAACTCCCCGGCCCTCGCCCCATAGGACCATTGCTCTGTGCCATCATGTTCCGCAACGGCTTCCGCTCGCGCGAATCAGTGCCCGAGCCCTACGGTGTCGCCAGGACGTCCGCTTTCAGGAAAAGGCGAAATTCCTTCCCACGACCGCGATGGGCCGCGAAGTCTGCACTCTACCATCCTAAGCCCTTCGCTATAAGTGGCGACCCATACCGTTGGATTACGTCCTCTTGTCATCTCCATGACTGCTACGCCTCACGTGGTGGCCGCCGAATTTATCGCACAACCAGCAGAAGACGCCCACTGTTACGGATGAGTTCCGGCGCCAATATTGCGCGCTTGCCAGCGATCGCACTTCGCAAATCGTGCACGGAAGAGACCGGCTTGCGGTTGACCGCCACGATCATGTCGCCGGTCCGCAGCCCCGCTCTTGCCTAAGTGCCTGAATTCGCGATTGAGCTGAACAAAATTAATGGCCGCCGGCGCCGCCGGGACCGTTGAGAAATTGGAACCCAAAACAAGGAGTTTTTTGGAGACGGAGGACAGCAATGGACCGACAGACGTTTTCGCCGATCATTCCTTCCCTTGCTCCCGAGATGTCAGACCTTTCGCTCGACCGGCTCGACGCAGTTGCCCCGCTGCCTGGCGGCCCTTGCAATGATGACCACCGGCAGCTGGTCGAGCGACTGAGCGCGTGAGGCTAAGAAGGAGGGCAGACAGCCGTCAGCTCTGAACGGCGTTTGGCTTGGTCAAGGGCGGGCCGACGCCCGCTTCCTGGCGCGCTGGACTTTGTCGAAAAGCGAGAAGGCGCAGTCGCGGTTCGACGTTGGCACCGAAGCTAACTGCGCTTTTTCGCGAATGCCCACACCATTAGCGGGTACTCTTCGTCATTGCTGAGATCCCGCCACAGGCCGTAGGCCCGCACCGGCCCGCCGATATGCGCTCTCGCGCAGGCCTTGTTGCCCCAGCCGAAGACCTGCACGTCATTTTCTGCGAAGCCGCCCTCGATCATGACCTGCTTCAATCCCGCCGGCGTCCAGCGGTTGTAATCGTGCGGCCGGGCATGCACGCGGAACAGGAAAGGCGTCGCGACCATTGCCCATCCGCCTTGTTTGGTCATTGCATGGATGTTGGCCGCGGCCGCGAGCGGCCGCTGGACGTGCTCGAGCACCTGGTCGGCAATGACAATGGAAAATTGCTCGTCGGTGCGGTCCCGGCAGATGTCGAACTCGGGGAAATCAACCGAGCGGTAGTTGGGGCACATCGCCCGCCAGTAGCGGTTCCAGCCGGGTGAGATTTCGATGACGTCGCGGGATTTGCGATTGGCCGCTTCGAGGAAGGCCGTGAAGGCCTCGATCTGGCAAATGCGCAACCAGTTGCGGGAATCGTAGCCGATCAGCCGTTTCACCGCGCGCTTGCCACGGTCCTTCAGCGCGTCGGCAAGGGTCGTCGTCATCTCGACCTCCTCTGCAGCCCGCCTCAGAGACGGTTTTACAGCGAGAAGCGTACAAAAGGATGACGGAAGAGGGGAGCCGGCGCAGAAAACGCCGTCTCCCAGTCACTCAAAGGATCAATAATCGCCGTTGTAGTACCGGTCGTCGCAGGGCGCGGTGTAGATTTGGCCGTAGCGGTCCCGATAGCGGCAGAGCTGCTCGCCGCGGCGCTGCGGGGTCGTCGCGCTGCCGACGACGGCGCCGAGCAGCGCGCCGCTCGCCGCACCGATCACCGTCGACTTGGTGTTGCCGCCAATCGCCTGGCCGACCAGTGCGCCGCCAGCGCCGCCGATCAGCGCGCCGGTGGTGGCACGCTGCTGGCCCTCCGTTTGGGTCTCGCATCCGGCCAGTGCCGCGGTCATCAGCACCTTGTCATCGGTCGTGACGGCGGGCGCATGTCGGACCGTCAGTTTTGTGCCCGGATCATCCCCTCGGCACCAAAGATATGCTTTGGCCAATAACCGATAGCCCTCTGAAGTAAGCGCGGGCTTCGCTATGATGCGCTCGACGATCTCGCCAGTGTGCGCCATAGCTTGGTTCACCAGTTTGTCAGCCTTTTTGGTATAGATGCCACTCATAGCCTTGCTGGTGGCCCTTTCCGTGGCCCACCGGTGTTCGAACTCAGCGCCCAGCGCGAGCAGTTCGCGGTCCGGATGGTTCTCAGGCCTTGCATCCTGTGAGAATGAGATCGGACCGGGATAAGCCGAGGGTTTGACGTGAGCAACCCAACCTGGTTTATCGCCTGCCGGTGTCATGAAGCCGTTCATTGCTTCCGACAGTTCATGTGCAAGGCGAACGGCGCGCTCGTCTGGCGTCTCGACGGCCTGTGAGGCAAGAGCGCTTCCTGCGCCCGCTATGGCCGGCAGCGAGGCTAGGCCAGTCAGCAAAAGGCGGCGGTTCAGGTTAGCTGTAGGCAAAGCTCCGCCATCCGCCGGAGCGGTCATATTCTCAGACACTTTGGGTTGCCCCCCTTGGGCTCGCGGCGTGATTGCCGCAGAGGTAAGCGTGGCAAAACGTTTTATTGTCAATAAATTTTTTATATGTCTGGCAACAATTAACTGGATAAGCTACTTTGAGGGGACAATGGAAATGACGCCGGATCAATGCCGCGCCGCGCGCGCGCTCATCAAATGGAACCAGCAGCGCCTCGCCGATGCCGCCGGGATCGGAATTGCGACGCTCACCCTCTTCGAGACCGGCACCTCCGCACCGCGCAGTGCCACCGTAGAGGTGCTAGAACGCGCTCTACGCGATGCTGGCGTGGTTTTCCTTGAGGAAGGGGAAATGATCGATGGCGGCGCTGGCGTGAGGCTGAGGAAGCAATGAAGGCAGCCTTTCGGTTTGAGTGATCCCCGCCCCGCCGGGCGCGGTCGGAACTGAGGAGAAAAGGGTGTGTCCTTCAAAATCACCTATGAGCCTTTGAACCGGATTGCCGGTGTTCAGCCACAAATGGTCGAAAAAGAATCGGCCCGCGATGCGTGGATCGCCGTTGATGCGCTGATGAAAAGCGAGGAGCGCGTCACTATTTCCGAAGATGGCCAGCCTATGACGTGGCAAGAGCTTCGAGACCGGGCACGGGGATCTGCGAACTAAGGGCCAGCTCACGGACCAGCCGACTTACGGTTGAGATCCTTCGGGCTGGTGTCTGGCGAATATGTCAGCGTGATACGCCTGCCGCCGCAGACGGCGCATTTCATCTTCGGCTTCAAGTTCCATTCCATCGCCGGAGCATCAGCGCCGAACCGATTGCGGAGCGCTGGCAGATCGAGCTTTTGATGCCGATGGCAATCGAGGCAGCCGCCAGTGACCGACATGCCCGCGTCGATCAGCGCTTGGAGTGTCCAGTCGCTCATGCCGGCGATATAGGCAGCGAAATGAGAGAACGCCAGAAAGGCAGAGCCCACTCGCTTTGAGGGGGGGCGAGCGGGCTCCGGGGGGTGGACCCCGTCATCTCGTTGCCTGGGGTGGCGGGCATCTGTTTTGGAGTCAGCCGGCCAACCAGTCCTCTCGGGGCGAGCCGGCGGCCACAGGGCTTACTTGGAAAACTGTTTCAGGTAAGCGATGACGTTGGCTACGTCCTGATCGTTCTTGAGGCCGGGAAACGCCATCTTCGTTCCTTTGATCATCCCCCTCGGGTCCTGAAGATACTTTGTCAGCGTGGGCTCATCCCATTTGATGCCGGATTTTCCGGCCTCGTTCATGGCCATGGAATAAGTGAAACCGGGATGCGTGCCCGCCGTGCGCCCGATGACGCCGTGCAGAGACGGGCCGACCTTGTTCTGGTCCTGGTCTGCAATGTGGCAGACCTTGCACTTGGTGAAGACCTTCTCGCCTGCGGCGGCATCCTGCGCCCGCGAAGGGCTTGCGATGAAGATCGTGGCCGACGAGGCGATGAAAAGTGCGATTGCGCGCATGGCAGCATTCCTCCCTTAGAAGCTCGCGGGGTGAAGTTCCTGAACCATGGTCGCCCTGGCGTTCAACTCCGCCAGACGTAGGTTGCCGCGGCTAGAGCGAATCCTCACGGATCGGCAGTAAGAGCGTTGGCGTGTGTTCCAAGGTTGTAGTACACACCAACTTGCCACATTTGGCTCTAAATTCAGATCCTGGAGTGAATACCTTGACCGAACAAGATGAAGTTGAAGACATCGATCTAGTCGGACTGACGGCGGATGTTGTCTCAGCGTATGTGAGCAACAATCCCCTCCCCGTCAGCGGTCTAGCTGACCTCATTGCATCGATTCATTCGTCGTTGTCAGGCGTTCGCCAATCAAGCGACCCCGAGAAACCTGCTCGGGCGCCCGCGGTCAACCCGAAGCGATCGGTGTTCCCCGACTACATCATCTGCCTAGAGGACGGGAAACAGTTCAAATCGTTGAAGCGCCATCTCGACTTGCACTACGGGCTGACGCCCGACGAGTACCGGGCCAAGTGGGGGCTGAAGCCGGATTACCCGATGGTGGCGCCGAACTATGCGGCGCAGCGATCGGCGCTGGCGAAGGCGGCCGGGCTCGGGCGGAAGGCGCCGGCGAAGCAGGCGAAGGGCAATGGCAAAAAGCGCTCTCCGGGATGAACGCGGAGCCTTGCCAGTAACGACGCAAGGCCGTCGATGACAGCCGGTAGGCGGGTCGGTGGTTAAATGTGACGACTGTGGCGCATCCGGTCCGGTCTGCATCGACGAATTCAACGCCATCAAAAGCTGGAATCGTCGTCCCGCAACACCCGACCGGGATTGGAACTGAGCTAGTAACCGGCACTCATCTTCGCCAAGGTCACAGAATACCCGACCGGCGGGGCGCCGATAGGAATGTTTTGATGATCTGGATCCTTGTTGCGGCCGGTGCCCTTGCGCTGGCCGGCTTTGTTGCCCGCCCGGCAAACGCGCAAGAGACTTTCCATGGGTATGATTGCACCGATGACTGCTCGGGACACGAAGCCGGCTATGATTGGGCGGCAAGCAACGACATCATCGACGAGCGAGACTGCGATGGTGATAGCCAATCGTTCAACGAAGGCTGCCAAGCATACGTCGAAGAGCAAGCGGACGGTGCACCCCCGAACAGTCAACCCGACGATGAAAACGACGGGGACCGGGACGAATAGGAATCCAGCCTGCGAGCCGTGGGGCCGCGCCATTGTCGATCAGGTGCTGCCTTCGGCATTCAACCGCAATGGAACTTCGGCTTTGGCTCGGTACCCTCAAATTCGACGCCGACGCGGTCATTCTTTCGCCAACGAACGACAGCTTTGTAAGCGATCCCATCGACCGGAACGTAGAGCAGAAAGCGTGCTGGGATCTGAATGTCTGCGGCCAACCTCAGTTCGGCTCCTTGGGAGTGCTGATTGCGTAGTGAGCAGCTGATTTCCGAGTTTCGGAAACCAGTGATGATCGTTCCGCCCTTCAGCACGCGCGGGCGGTGTTCTCGACGGGGAGCGTCTGGAGGTGGGGTTTCCATAGGCTTACAACGTGAACGGCCTTCCAGTGCTCCGTCGAGCCGAAAATTATGGCTCAAGCAGGGCGGGACCATTGAGCGCCCAACCTGCTCACAATTCCCTCGTCAGGCTGGGTGTCGGCGGCAGTCCTTTTCCTATTTGTAGGCAAACTTGTAGACCGCTCGATTGGTGTCGTCGGTGACGCGAACCCATTCGGTCTCGTCTCGCCTGTCCTGTACGGTTCGGCCGGTCACCCATTCAGCGGCTGCTTTCGGTGAGGTGGTCCTCGCGTAGGCAACAGAGACCGCTTCCAACCCTGACATCATTTCAACGGTGTAGCTGTTCATTGGATAGCTCTTCCATAAAGGGCTTTCAAAGGTCTGAGGACCAAGAGCCCGCTCGCTGAGGGGACAAGCGGCGCTCCAGGGGTCTCTGCTACCCAATGGCGCGATCCTCTTGGCATCGCGCCGCGAAGCCAAACCTGCCGACTGGCGGAAATGTTCCGATGCGACCGAAGTCGGATGGTCTGACGCTTTGGTCCCTACGCTGAAACCAAATCCTCGCGATAACATTGGATGGAACCGGCGGGGAAATGCGCCACCTTCCTCGTCGGCAACCGCTAGATCGATGCCCGCCATCCCGTTGCCCGGGGTGACGGGCATCGTGTTTTCAGCATCCTTGTCCGGTCGCCGCTTCTCTGTTCAGATTGGGAAATAAATGGAGCAGAGGTCGCACATGAAGGTCTATCGGGTGGAAGAGATGGATGGGGACAGCGTTGTGACTAGTCGTACCATCAACGCCAATACTCCATGGGTGGCAGCGGAAACAGCCACGGGCAGTGAGGTCACGGACCTACGCGGTGACGAACAGCGCTGGATCCGGGTCACGAATGAGGCAGACGGGGTTGTTAACAGGTACGCCTTCAAGTGATCTGATCGGCTGTTTGCCGGGCGAGCCGTTCTGCTCATCCATCAGGTGAACCTGAGGCGACCCGGCCTGTCGCGGGGTGGGTG